>NZ_JAXCIB010000004.1:0-296116 GCF_035984995.1 Psychrobacter sp. PL15 | reverse complement strand
CCCGAGCTGCTTGCAAAAAAATAATCGAGATATCAATGCCAGCCTTAATATCTTAAACGAGGGATTAAGACTGGTAACACTCAAAACTGTCGGTGCGACAGGGTTAGCTTAGTGAATTTGCCTAACCTCTGATACAGAATATCGTATCAAGTATGGGTATTACCTAAGGAACCGCCACCTCTATAGGTGGTCGGTAGTTCATCGCTATTAATTAACAAAGAGCCTAGATTGGTAAGTCAGCTGTTTTTTATGCTTGTTAATGAGTTTAGTGTACAAGTGTTGTTGATTCCTATTTATAATAACGGAAGTTATGCTCATTACGTTAGTGAAATTACATGACGTTACGTTTAAATAGTTTTAAAAAAATGAATTCACTATTTTATTGAGCTTTTCTTATTATCAATGTGCATACAGAGAGCACATGACGGCATGAGCGAAAAATGCTAAGCTAACCACCATTCTTACGTTTACATTGAAATGGCTTTGTCATGACTGAGAGCACACACCTGCAAGCACAAGATACGAAAAGCATCTTTAATTTGCCCAATAATTTGACCATCGCGCGTATTTTAATGATTCCATTATTTGTTGCGATTGCGTATTGGCCGCCAGCAATGGGTATTGGTATGCCTGCGATTTCGGATAATGTTATCGCGCGGGTGGGGATGAGTGAGTTTAGCGATAGCCTGCTACGCCATTTGTTGTTGACTGGAATATTTGTTATTGCAGCAATTACTGATTGGCTTGATGGTTATTTTGCCCGTAAACTTAATATGATGTCAGCCTTTGGGCGATTTTTGGATCCAGTCGCTGACAAGCTCATGGTAGCCGCGGCGCTCATTATCTTGGTCCAGTGGCACCCTAACATCATCATGGCGATTGCCGCGATTGTGATCATCTCTCGTGAGATTGCAGTATCTGCGCTGCGTGAATGGATGGCAGAACTGGGCAACCGTACTAGCGTGGCGGTCTCTTATGTCGGTAAACTTAAAACTACCTTTCAAATGATTGCTATTTCTGTGCTACTGCTAAACTGGGAGTCGCTGGAGATGATTGGTTATATCTTAATGGTAGCCGCGGTCATTCTGACCTTATGGTCGATGTTCATTTATCTTAAAGCCGCCTGGCCTTATCTTAAGCAAAGTGGTTAATCAGCGGTTACTTCAGCCTATTTTCCTTATCAGCACTGTTACGTAAATAATCACTTTATAAGTGAAGCGTTTTTATAACCACTCTCGTTAGATATTTGATTCAGTAAGCCTATTGGTTTTCTTTATAATTAATATGAAAATGTAAGGATGTACATGCTCCCACATCCTTATTACAATTTGTCTAAATCCTAGTCAAGTATCAAGTGAGGTGCTAATGCTCTCTATAACTGTCTATTCTGACTTTGTTTGTCCCTTTTGTATGCTCGGTGAACAGGTACTAGCTGACGCAATTGGTAACAAGGACATCTCTATTAATTGGCGCGCCTTCGAGCTGCGCCCTTATCCGGTAGCAACACTGAGACCGGAAGATTCTTATCTGCCTACTATTTGGCAGCAGTCAGTTTATCCTCTCGCTGAACGCTTGGGCGTATCCATGCAGCTACCGACTATTTCGCCGCAACCGCGAACAGATAAAGCATTTGAGCTGCTAGTGATGGCTCAAGATAAGGGTTTGGATCACGAGTATTCGATGCGAGTCCTTCGAGCTTTTTTTCAAGAAAATCTTGATATCGGCGATCCTGAAGTTCTAGTAACGCTTGCTGCCGATGTAGGCCTTAATGCTAAAGACGCTAGGCAGGCGCTTGAAAATGGTATTTATACTGATCGGCACCGTGAGGCTTTGCGTCATGCCCGCGAGGATATGGCAATTACTTCCGTGCCTACTATCGTGGTCGGCAAACAAGTCTTTCGCGGAACCCCCTCTATATCACAATTGCGCGAGGCAATCGACCTGCTCGAAGCTTAAAGAGATACTAGTCTTGACCTTGAAAAGCTTTCTCATTCATAACTCAGAATCGCTATAATTCTTAATATTTATACCCGCATAAAAAAACGCCAGTAGCGATAAGCTTACTGGCATTTTATATATATTACTCGTCTACAGTCAAAACATTGCTCTGTCTGCTATCGACTATTTCTTTATATCCCCTTTCAAGATGAAACACTATTTTTAGACATTAATAGTGGTCAATTATAGCTACTAGTGGCTAGTGACGACACCCCATTCTCACTACGTCACTGTTGTTGTGATATTGCTTTATAAAAATTCTAGTTGATAAAAGCAGTAATTTATAATGATACTGAGAAAGTCTCACCGATATCTTTAGCTGTTTTGCCTTCTTGTGCCGCTGCTACTGCCATCTTAAACATGTTTACAGTAGAGCTACCGCTTATCCAACACTCTGCGCCATGCGGCACCACTTTAATCAGTTGAACATCTTCATCTTCTTTACCCTGTTCAAAAAAGGCACTATCCATTGGTGACCACAGTTCTTCCAACTTATCTTTGTCATCTGATAATTCGGCATTACCACTAATTGAGACGTAGTTTTTGGCATCCTGACTCGCATAAGTAAGTCCAATTCTAGCGTCATCCTGAATATTTTTTACCAGGTCTGAGGTTTTATCACCGATGAACCAAATCTCTTTTACTCCGAGACTGGTTTCAGTGGTGGTCATAGGCCAGGCATGAATGTCGCCTTTTTTATTAGTGGTACTCATCATGGCAAACTTTATGTCTTTTATTAGCTCTTGAATTTTATCGATATGATCTTGTCTACTCATAGTGTTTATCCCTAATTCATTATAATGCTTACATTAAAATACTTTGATTGCCGTTGTTTGAAAATATTTGAATCTAAAGTAAAGACTTTATTCTTAATACGTAACTTAACAAGTACAAGTAAGCGGCAGCCTTGCATCTAGATCTAGGATAGCGAGTTATGGGCATAGGTTTATATAGCTTGCTAGTAATACGATGTGAGCGTTTGTAAGGTACACAAGTGTTTGGTAAAACGCACTATAGTTTTATGTAGATGTGGATTAAAAGCGTCTAGTATTGACAGTGAAGGTTTAATTTTTTCTAAAAATTAAACCTTAGGTAGACAGATAAAGGATGAATTTATGGCGGTTTGACCCTGTTTCTTATGAGGCTTCTTGTTATAATGTGCAAACCATTTACTTTGCATGGCAGTGATGCCAAATCTATCCTAATCCCACGGAATATGCCTTTATGATGACCATCGCCGGACAACCGTTTTTGACCGATTTTCAAACGCAGCAACTCATCAGCCAGTTTCAGCAAAAAACCAATCTCAATATCACCCAAATTAACACCCAACAAGTCTATGTACTGTCACGGGAATTAGACGGTGATGAGCATAAAAAGGCATTAGATTTGTTGGGTATCAATAAAGGGGCTGATGGCAATACTGAAGTTACTTCGCCAGAAGACAAGCAATTACAGGTAATTGTTGGTCCACGCTTTGGTACGATATCGCCATGGGCAAGCAAAGCGACTGATATTTTTAATAATTGTGAAATTAAAATTAATCGCGTTGAGCGAGTTATTGTTTATACGCTAACAGTCGACGGCGAGGTTAGTGAAAAACTACCTAAAGTCGCCGAGCAGTTATTATTTGACCGTATGACCCAAAGCTTGGTTTACGATTTAGCAGAGACCAGTAAATTATTTGACGACCAACCGCCAGCATCACTCAATCATATCGACGTGATAGGGGAAGGGCGCGAAGCTTTAGAATCGGCCAATACAGAGTTTGGTTTTGCATTGTCTAGTGAAGATATTGACTATTTAATGCATGCGTATGTCGATGAGCTACAGCGCAATCCGACTGACGTTGAGCTAATGATGTTCGCGCAGGCCAACTCAGAGCATTGCCGCCATAAAATCTTTAATGCCCAGTGGACGATTGATGGTGAAGTCCAAGCCAAATCATTATTCCAAATGATTAAGAATACTTATAAAGCCAATCCACAAGGTATTTTGTCTGCTTATAAAGACAACGCCGCAGTGATGGCAGGCTCTGAAGGCTGGCGCTTTTATCCAGTTCCTGAAAATGCAACTGATTCAAATTCAGCCCATCCCTATAGCTTCCATCAAGAAAACATCGATATCTTAATGAAAGTTGAAACTCATAATCACCCAACGGCGATTGCTCCTTATGCGGGCGCGGCGACTGGTGCCGGTGGTGAGATTCGTGACGAAGGCGCAACCGGTCGTGGCGGTAAACCAAAAGCAGGCTTGACTGGCTTTCATGTCTCGCATCTGCATATTCCTGAATTGCCGGAGAAATGGGAGCAATCAGGTACAGTCAGCACACAAGATTATGGTACGCCGGATCGTATGGCAACCAGTCTGGAGATTATGCTTGAGGCACCATTAGGTAGCGCCAACTTCTCTAATGAGTTCGGTCGTCCGAACTTGTGCGGTTATTTCCGTAGCTTCCAGCTTGATACTTCACCGGCCAAAGATGGCAGCCAAATGCGCGGCTATCATAAGCCCATTATGCTGGCAGGTGGTTATGGCAATATCAAACGCAACTTAATTGAAAAAAATAGCATTCAGCAAGGTGATTTACTCATCGTCCTTGGTGGCCCAGCGATGCAGATCGGTTTGGGCGGTGGAGCTGCTTCTTCAGTCGATAGTGGTTCATTAGACGAAGGCTTAGACTTTGCCTCAGTTCAACGTGATAATGCTGAAATGGAACGTCGTTGCCAAGAAGTGATGGATCGTTGCTGGGCCTTAGCTGGTAATGAAAAGCCTGGTAATGATGTTGACGTTAGCAGCAGTATTAATAAGAAGGGCAAAGATGGTAATCCAATCGTTTCTCTTCATGATGTGGGCGCAGGCGGCTTATCAAATGCTATGCCAGAATTGGTCAATGACCATGAAATGGGCGCGCATCTCAATCTACGTCGCATTCCATCGTTAGAAGCTGGCATGTCGCCAATGGCGATTTGGTCTAACGAAGCGCAAGAGCGTTATGTATTGGCGATTCATCCAGAAAGCGAAGCCCAGTTCGATGCGATTTGTGTCCGTGAGCGCTGCCCGTATGCGATATTAGGCACGGCAACTGATGTCCGTCAGCTTATCGTTGATGATACATTGTTAACGGAACAGCCAGTCGATATGCCCATGCAAGTATTGCTTGGTGGCACGCCGCAGATGAAGCGTCACTTTAGCCGTCAAGAGACAACTTTGCCAGCCTTAGAGCTGGATGACGTTAATTTAGCCGAATCTATCACTGATGTATTACGTCATCCTACCGTTGCTAGCAAGTCGTTCTTAATCAGCATTGGTGACCGATCTATCTCTGGTATGGTGGTTCGTGACCAGTATGTTGGTCGCTATCAAGTGCCGGTCGCAGATTGTGCGGTAACGGCATCTGGCTTGCTTAATCTTGATGGGCAACCGATGAGCGGTGAAGCCATGAGTGTTGGTGAGCGTACGCCAGTTGCACTTATTAGCCCAACCGCTTCTGCACGATTGGCAGTGGGTGAAGCCATTACCAACATTGCTGGCGCACGTATTGCCCAGTTATCAGATATCACCATGTCGGCAAACTGGATGGCGGCTTGTGGTGATGACGCGGAAGATGAAGCATTGTTTGACGCGGTTCATGCAATTGGTGAAGAGTTATGCCCAGCGTTAGGTATTGCTATTCCAGTCGGTAAAGACTCGCTATCTATGCGTGCCAACTGGACGGATAAGGATGTAGAATCAGGTTCACAAGACAAGTCAGTAGTCTCGCCAATGAGCTTGGTCATTACTGCGTTTGCGCCAGTTATCGATGTTGCCCAAACCCTAACCCCTGAACTTATCAATGGTGATAGTGCGTTTTATCGGATTGATTTATCTAAAGGAAAATTGCGTTTAGGCGGTTCAATCCTTGCGCAAACGTTGAGCCAATTAGGCAATGACTGCCCAGATTTAGCGCAACCTAGCGACTTGGTTGATTTCTTTAACTTTATCCAAGCGGGTAACGCGCAAGACGTTATCAGTGCCTATCACGATATCGGTGATGGTGGCTTATTAGCAACTATCGCTGAGATGCAATTTACCAGTCGCCAAGGTATCAAGCTGTCATTGACCGATGATAATTTGTTAGGTCAATTATTCAGTGAAGAGCTAGGCGCAGTTATTCAAGTGATGCCTGAAGACGTGCCAGCATTGATGCAATTGGCAGAAGAGTTTAATGTCAGCGATATGCTCAGCCTAGTTGGTCAAAGCGTAGAGGAAGAAAGCCTGCTGATCCAGACCCCAACAATGATGGGCGATGATACGCTACGCTTTAGCCGTGGTAAGTTACAGCAAGAGTGGAGTCAGGTCAGCTATCAAATCGCCCGTCGCCGTGACAATCCTGCTTGTGTGCAACAAGAATACGACTTGATTACTGATAGCCGCCATCAAGGTCTGATTGCCACGCCAAACTTTGACTTGAGCCAAGCGATTGAAGCCCCTTACCTTAATAGTCGTGCCAATAAACCAAAAGTGGCTATCTTACGGGAACAAGGCGTCAATGGTCAGTTAGAAATGGCCGCTGGCTTTACCCAAGCCGGCTTTGAAGCAGTAGACGTGCACATGAGCGACTTGCTCAAAGGTCGTATTAATCTACGCGACTTCGAAGGGTTAGTGACTTGTGGTGGCTTCAGCTATGGTGACGTATTGGGCGCAGGCTCAGGCTGGGCGAACTCTATCTTGTTCCATGACGACTTACGCATGCAGTTTGTCCGCTTCTTTGCCCGTCCAGAAACCTTTACCCTGGGCGTCTGTAACGGTTGCCAGATGATGGCGCAGTTAAAAGACTTGATCCCTGGTGCTGAGAACTTCCCACGCTTTATCGCGAATAAATCGGCTCGCTTCGAAGCGCGTACGGTCAACGTAAAAGTTGAGCGCACCAAGTCGGTATTATTTAAAGGTATGCAAGACAGTATCCTACCGATTGCAGTTGCGCATGGCGAAGGCTTTGCCACGCTTAATGCCACAGAAATTGACGGTATGGCTAAGCATGGTCAACTTGCCATGCGTTACGTAGACAGCCAAGGTCAGCCAACTGAGACGTATCCGCTCAATCCAAACGGTTCGGTCGGCGGTGTCACGGGTCTTTGTAGCACCGACGGTCGCGTCACCATCATGATGCCGCATCCTGAGCGTACGCTACGCGCGTACAATCACAGCTGGAAACCGGCTGTCTGGGATGAAGATGGCGCGTGGATGCGGATGTTCCGTAATGCGCGGGCGTGGGTAAGATAGGTTTCGTTAAGATTATTTGAGCTGTTTTAGATAATAAAAAAAGGTGGGCTTAGGCTCACCTTTTTTGTGTTTGGGATTTGGTTTTTAAAGTAGGGGAGTTGATTCCCGCCTTCCGCTTGTATCTGCCAGTCTGGGTGAGGCGCTGGCTACAGTTTGGGTCGTCGCTTGCTCCGCGTCGACACCCCAAAACCTAGCCACCGCAACTCACCCAAACTAACAGGATACCGCTACAGTCACGGCTAAACCACGCCTCCGAATAACCATTTAGTAAAAATTTAATACTAATAGTGCGTTGTAAGCAGCCTACGAGATCGTAATTTATTCACTTACATTAGTCACTCACATTCGTTACTTTCAAAACTCGCTAAAATCAATCCCAGCTTAAAATCACCTTACCGCATTGCCCACTTTCCATGATATCAAAGCCTTCTTGAAAGTCATCAATGTGCATGCGATGGGTAATGATTGGCGACAAATCAATACCGCTAATCAGCATTTGCTCCATCTGATACCAAGTTTCCCACATCTCACGCCCATAAATACCCTTTAGGGTTAACGCCTTGAAAATAATCTTGCTCCAATCCACCGTGGTGGTGTTAGGCAAAATGCCCAACAGAGAGATCTTAGAGCCGTTATACATGTTACTAATCATCGAATCAAAGGCCTGAGGCGAGCCTGACATCTCAAGCCCAATATCAAAGCCATGCATTTTTAACTCAGCAATGGCACCTTCGATGGTTTCACCTTTGGCTGGGTTGACGGTCATAGTCGCGCCCATTTTTTTGGCAAGCTCCAAACGATAATCACTGATATCGCTCGCCACAATATTACGTGCCCCTGCGAAACGACAAATCGCCGTTGCCATTGAACCAATCAGCCCCGCACCCGTAATCAGCACATCCTCACCAAGTACAGGAAAGGATAAGGCAGTATGAGTGGCATTGCCAAAGGGGTCCATAATGGCTGCCATCTCATCGCTGATACGCTCATCGAGTGTTATGGCATTATCGGCAGGTATCACCAAATATTCGGCAAACGAGCCATCGCGGTTCACGCCAACGCCTATGGTATTTTCGCACACATGTAGCTTACCACGGCGGCAGTTGCGGCAATGCCCGCAAGCGATATGACCTTCGCCTGTGACTCGGTCACCCACTTCAAAATGCTGCACACCATCGCCTATTTCGCTAATGACACCGACGTATTCATGTCCAATAATCATCGGCGTCTTTATGGTTTTTTGTGACCACTCATCCCACTTATAAATGTGCAAATCTGTACCACAAATGGCGGTTTTTTTAATTTTTATTTTAACGTCATTGATGCCGACCGTAGGTTCTGGCATGTCTTGCATCCAGATGCCTTTTTTGTCATAGGCTTTAACCAGTGCTTTCATATTTTTCTCTTATTTAGCGGCGTTGCACTTTATTGTTGAATCCAGTAAGTAAATACCGAATTATTCTTAATTAATCACTTTCATTTGCTTGGCGACTTTGATAAAGGCGGCGATACACTGGTCTAGCTGCTCGCGAGTATGGGCGGCAGAGAGCTGGACACGAATGCGAGCCTCGTCTTTGGGTACGACAGGGTAGAAGAAACCAATCACATAAATGCCCTCGCAAAGTAGCGCATCTGCCATTTGTTGGGAGACAGTGGCATCATAAAGCATAACCGCACAAATCGCTGATTGGGTGGGCTTGATATCGAAGCCCGCATCTTGCATTTGCTTAACGAAATAGGCGGTATTTTCATGCAATTGGTCTTGTAGGGTATTGTCTTGCGCTAGCATCTCAAACGCTTTTAACCCAGCAGCAGCTATCATGGGAGGAATGGAGTTTGAAAACAGATACGGGCGTGAGCGTTGACGCAATATCTCAATCATTTCTTTTTTACCCGTAGTAAAGCCGCCAATAGCACCGCCAAATGCCTTGCCTAAGGTACCAGTGATAAGCTCAATATCACCACGTAGATTAAACAATTCAGTCACGCCGCCACCAGTGCGACCGACGACGCCTGCTGAATGACACTCGTCAATCATCACCATGGCATCATATTTTTGTGCCAACGCATAAATCTCATCCATTGGCGCCACATTACCATCCATTGAAAACACGGCATCGGTGACAATTAAACGAAAACGCTGTGCTTGCGCCGCTTGTAATTGAGTCTCTAAATCTTGCATATCTGCACTGGCATAGCGGTAACGCGCGGCTTTACACAGGCGCACACCATCAATGATTGAGGCATGATTTAACGAATCAGAAATAATGGCATCCTCAACGGTCAGCAGGGGCTCAAACGCACCGCCATTGGCATCGAAACAGGCCGCATAAAGAATCGTATCTTCGGTATTAAAAAACTTAGAGATCGCCGCCTCTAATTGCTTATGCAAATCTTGCGTACCACAAATAAAACGCACTGATGACATACCGTAACCTGAGTCTTCAATGGCTTGGATAGCCGCCTTTTTAATCTCAGGGTGGTCAGACAATCCAAGGTAATTATTGGCACAGAAGTTAAGCACCTCACGGCCATCGGCGATCTTGATTAGCGCATTTTGCGGGGAGGTGATAATGCGTTCGGTTTTATACAGTCCTGCCGCGCGTATATCGCTGATTTCTTGCTGTAGATGCTTCTGAAAAGCTTGATACATAAAGATTCCTTGTTTAATATTATTGGGGTCTGTTTGATAATATCTATAACCCCGTAAGCAGTAATTTTATCATTAGCCCATCGCAATAAGTAGCTTAAATAGCTGGTAAGTAACATCCATCCAACTTACGAGTTTTCAATACAACTAAAATCACTTAGCTCGACCTATACCGATAAAAGTCGCTAAGACGGTCATGGCAGCCACCATTAAAGACAAAAATTCGCTCAATCCAAACGGTTCGGTCGGCGGTGTCACGGGTCTGTGTAGCACCGATGGTCGCGTCACCATCATGATGCCACATCCTGAGCGTACGCTACGCGCGTACAATCATAGCTGGAAATCAGAAGAATGGGACGAAGATAGCGCATGGATGCGAATGTTCCATAATGCGCGGGCTTGGGTTCGTTAAGATATAGGCTAAGTTGTTTTAGATTATTGTTTTAGACATAAAAAGGGTGGGCTTTGGCTCACCCTTTTTTGTGTTTAGATTTTGGATGTTTTTTAAAGTAGGGGAGCTAATCCTGAGAAGCGTTAAAAAATTGCACTGCAATTTTAGCTCCGCAAGTGAAAACCTTCTTAAAGGGGGCATTATTTCTTGCTCCTAGTAAAGTCCCAAAGCAAAGTCTATCTGCTACGATAAGGCTGGTGGTGACATAAGGTACTTACCAATATAAATATCTATAGTGATAAAGAACTATTTCTTTGAAAGAACATGAGTCTTTAGTTATCCCTTCAAATTTGAAGGGTTCAACCTCCACATAGAACCTAGCTGTCTATAAGGTATTTATGATATACTGTTCAGCTAATTTAAAAACAGTACAGTAGGAATCGTTCTATTAGTTTTATTAGCTTACTTTACACTTCTTAAATGTATTTTCTTGCTAATCTAGCATATCTTAAAATATATACACCTCAAGTTTTTTATCATCTTTTTCTTTTAAACACTCACTAACCAACCTAAGGAGGTTATTATGAAATATTCAGCTATTGCTATTGCAAATGCTTTTATTGAACAATCAAATAATGGGAAAACTAATAACTTAACTCCAATGAAGTTGCAAAAGTTAATGTTTTTTGCTCAATCCTGGTACTTAAAATCAAACGATAGTGCTTTATTCGATGGATATTTTGAGCGATGGCAGTACGGCCCTGTTTTGCCCGAAATTTACCATGAGTTTAAAAGTTTTGGGGCTAAAAGTATTGATAAACTTGGCTCCAGCATGTGGAGTGAATGTCAGACAATAGATTCCAATGATTACCAAGTAACCCAATTTCTAGAGCAAATAATTAATGCTTATGGCGACTATAGTGGTACTCAACTGTCTTGGATGACACATCAGCCAGAAACTGCATGGTCAAAAGGAAAGGTGGGCACGCTCATCAACTTTCAAGAAATGAGTGAAGGCAAAGTGTGATAGTGTGACTATGGCCTTAGGTATAAAAACAACTTTTAAAAATATTGAAGAGATTGACGTTAATCAAGAAACGCCACTCTCTTTTTTTATTTCTAATGGTGCCATCACAAAATCTGGCAATGTCATACGTTCTTATATGAAAGAATTAAAGTTAACTGGTATAAAAACTATAAATGAAGAAGAGTTTAGAGAAGCACTACTTGTACTTAAACAGTACCGAGAAAATCATATTCCAAATCTAAAAGTTTTTTCTTCTTTATTAGAGAGTAAGTTAAACCGTTTGCAAATCTTTGAACAAAGTATTGTTTCTTCTCGTTCAAAAAGATTAGAGTCTATAGCTAATAAGTTAGTAAGACAGCCAACAATGAGACTGGCGCAAATGGATGATGTAGTCGGTATAAGAGTTACTTTACCTAATATAGAGGCTTTAAATCAGTTTTTAGATAACAATAGTAATTGCGAAATAATTAATGCTGACTGCGTTTTCGATGACTTTCACACTACAAATTATATTCTAGAACCGAAGTCTGATGGTTATAGAGGCATACATCAAATATTCAAATGCAAAACTGATGGAAACAATTACGTTAGACTAGAACTACAAATTCGGACTAAAATTCAGCATGAGTGGGCGACTGTCGTAGAAATACTTGGGTCTTTAAAGCATGTTTCATTTAAATCAGGACAAGGGGACGAAAATTATCTACATTTTCTACTGTTATCAAGTGTTCTGTTTTCAATGGAAGAAGGCACTCCTATTGTTGCCATCTATGCAGAGTTAACTCCATCAGAAGTATGTGCTAGGTTAAATAAATTGGACAAAGAGTTACAAATTATTGAAATGTTAAGGGGTATTAACTCTATACCTTCACTTAAGAAAAATATTGAAGCAAAGTATTATCTAATACAATTAGACTTACATACTCGTGAGACAGTAATTCTTCCGTATAACGATGAACGCGATGCTAATGAAGACTATGTGCGATTAGAGCAGACTTATCAAGGAAGCGATATGTTTGATGTTGTCTTGGTGTCTGTAGATGATGTTAACAACATTAAAGAAGCCTATCCGAACTATTTTTTAGATAGTAATGATTTTATCAGTAGATATACTGAACTTTTAACGAAATATTCATAATTAGAGTAGATTGCATTTTACCCCATTTTTCGCAGAAAATTAATAAAACCAACTTATCCGACGCAATTTATTGATAAGCAGTGTGGTATTTGCTCGACTTAAGGCAAATTAATGTGGAACCCTCGTTTAAAGAATACTTCTCTCCAACTAATCATCCTCTGAAAGGTCTTCAGCCTCTTTTTGAGCCTCAGCTATCAACTCGTGAATCTTAGTATTTTCTCTCAGTACACAAGCATCATACGCAGAGAGCGGCTCAGATTCCTGCTCTTTTTCTTGCACTTGTTTGGCTTTTTCTTCTAAATACTTCTCAAGATCGTCTTGTTGCGAGTTACTCATGGTTTATTTTCCTTACTATTTAGTTATCTGCTATGCGATTGAGCATGGCTGCTAACCTTGCGTTATTGTCTTCAATATACTTATTACCAAGCTCTATTATCTTATCAGCTGATTGTACCGTTTTGGGATAGTTAGTAAGTCCACTCTGTATAGCATCATGTCCATTCGCTACCATCTTGACGATACTTTCTTTGGTCACTTCAAAGTGACACTGCCAGCCCATAACCCAAGTGCCAAGCTCTTTATGTAGCGGTGTTTGATAAATGAAACCTTGGTTGGCCCACGCTTCCGAAGTGGCGATAGCGGTTGCGCCTTGTGGACAGTCAAAACCATCACCGTGCCAATGAAAGACGCTAAAAGCTTGCTTTGGCAAATCTCGTAATAAAGGATGTGACTGACCTTCTTGCGTCAACTGAATTGGCAGCCAACCAATCTCTTTTACCCTAGCTGGCTGGATGGTAGCACCCAAACAAT
Organism: Psychrobacter sp. PL15; assembly: GCF_035984995.1. Taxonomy (NCBI): domain Bacteria; kingdom Pseudomonadati; phylum Pseudomonadota; class Gammaproteobacteria; order Moraxellales; family Moraxellaceae; genus Psychrobacter; species Psychrobacter sp. PL15. Next base: position 282,837 of record NZ_JAXCIB010000004.1, on the reverse strand, counting down.
GCGCGATAAGCTGGGCACCCAAACAAACGCCGATAACTGTTTTTCCATTATCAATACTTTGCTTAATCAAACGTTTTTCATCGATTAACCAAGGATATTTTTCATCATCATGGACACTCATTGGCCCACCCATCACTATTAGCCAATCAAAACTATCTGGCTTTGGCAATAAATCATTATGGTAAGACCGAGTGTAACTCATCCTATGATGGTTATTATTTGCCCACCGCTTGATGAAACTAAGTTCTTCATAATCCGTATGAAATAAGGCGTGGATGCGTAAAGCCATGGGATACCTTTTAATAGAAGTAATTTTTAATAGAAACAACTTATGATTAGAAATGTCTTATTAATAGCCTAGGGTGGTTTAGGTCTTGTCTGCATTCTCTACTAGAATTTGGTAAAACTAACAAACCCAACGCCACTCAATAAAAATTATCGGTACCAGCATACTTCTTATTCAATGCCTTTAAAACAGCATAAGTTTCTAAATCCATGGTCGCGGTTAAATGCTGCGGGCTGAAATGCAGTTGAAAGGCATAAATAACATCGTGGCTTTTTTTGTCCCACACGTCTGTATCATTGATTCGATAACCATACTCTCTAAATTCTTGCTTTATCTCCTGAACGCTTGCTGCTGCAAACTCGTCTTGATTCATAAACAATTGCTTATCCTGCTCGTCATACCATGCACCAATACCGTACTGCTCATACAGCCTTTGCCAAGGAAACTTAGCACCCGGGTCGATTTTGCGCGAGGGCGCCATATCGGAATGACCAATAATATTCTTTGGTGAGATGTCATATCTCAATGCCAAATCTTGTACCAGTTGGGCGACTTTCTTAATCTGTATCTCTTCAAATTCTACATAGTGCTCGTAAGGATGGTAGTCTTGGACGCCTCGTTTAAGTGCCTTCCTATACTCTGGTTTAATCCCATCATTGACAATCTCTATGCCGATAGACGTATCGTTTAAGATGGTTCTCCCCGCAAACCCGCCATCACCCGCATGCCAAGCGCGTTCACTTTCAGACACTAGATTATAAATTTTATCGTCGTCATTATTCAAAATAAGATAATGTGCGCTCACATTACCAGTGGTCAATTGCTTTAATGACCGCTCATTATCGCCGACGGTATAGTGCAAGATGATAAATTTAATCCGCTCACTTTTGCCAGTCGCTTGATAAGTGTTACTATCAATAATGTAACGTGGCTCTGTGGTTGATACGCAGCCAATCAGTGGCAATGTCATACATAAGGCTAGCGCTAAAGAGGTAATGTTTTTTGCCATGAAATGCTCTGTATAGAAACAAGGAATATGAAAATTTAAATAATTTTTTAGTGCTCTATATTTAATCCTTCTTAATCTTCTTCCTAATCACCACCTTCCAGCTCTCCTCTAAGCACTCAATTTCCAACCAAGGTTTTATAACCTTGATATCGAATGTCTCTTTTGAATTAGAAAGCTGCCAAAGTTTTTCAAGAGTAGCGAATGGATAAGGGCGCTCGATCAAATATATGGGTAAATCGGCAGCAATCATGCCATCACGCACCACTTCAAAATACCATCCTGCGATGCCTTGCGAGGTAATCCATGATGCAATGTTAGGCACTTTAGTAAATTGCCCAATTTGGTCATTAATTTTGTAGCAAGGTCTACGCGGTTGCACGAGTCGTAACTGCACACTGGTATCTTGAGCATTGTCAGTGACTTGTTCATTACTAGATTGCTCATCGCCATATTGCCCACCATATTGCCCACCATATTGCCCACCATATTGAAAAACATCGCCAATACATACCGTGCTTTCATCCATATCAGGTAAACCATTAACGGGTTCGGTAATGAGGTTTTCTCCTAAGGTACCGATACGGACATTGAGGTTAAACTCTGCGTTAATCTGCTCGTAAGTAGCCGTAGGCATCTGATGCACCGCTTTTAGCGGGCCGCCATGATGTCGGCGATCGGCTTGTTCATCAGTAGTCAATCCCATAAAGTTGACGGTAACGGGCGCTTTGATCGGTGCTTTATCAATCGCGCTCATTTGTTCACGAGTAAACGGCATCGCCTTGCCTGCACGAACGTCAATTAAGGTCGCGATATGCACAGGTAAGGCTTGATTGAAGTCAGTTTTAACTTCTTGGGTGAGTGGTTTGATTGTTTCTGCGCTCATGGGATGTCCTATAGAGGGTAGCCTTTAAGAGAAGCTCTAAAAAATAGCTCTAAAAAATAGCCTTCAAGCATAGCTTTGATAGGCAAATACTGTTTGGCGACTGACATTATAGTAGCGTAATCGCTCGCGTGTTTATAGCCTTAAGGTTCTCAAAATTTGAACGAAAAAAAGGCCAAAGAATTAATCTGGCCTTTTTGGTCTGACACCACAGTTTTAATAGAGTGTCACTTTAACAAGCAGTCTTATTTATTTTTATTACGGCGACCGGCTGTTTTCTTTTCACGTGGTACTGCGACCAGCTCAGCCAGCTGTTCAGGAGATGACCACAGACCTTCTAAGTCATAAAACTCGCGTGCTTGTGGGGTCATCATATGAACGACGACGGCACCCAAATCAATCAAAGTCCAGTCAGAATCAGCACCACCTTCGCGGCCAAGTGGCATAAAGTCAGCTTCTTTGGCTTCAGCACCAACACTATCAGCCATTGCACGTACATGACGTTTAGAGGTACCGTCAGCGATAACGATACGCTCCATTACGTCGGTTAGTTTTTCAACATTAAGGACAGTGATGTTCTTGGCTTTCATATCTTCTAGGGCAGTTTTGACCAGTGCTAAGCATTCTTCTAAGCGTTCGTCAGTCATGGTAGTAATCATAAATATTAGTCTCTTGAATCGTCATTAACGATAATTAAAATAAAGGGTTAAATGGTCATTTTTTAACGGCTAGCAAGCCATATATAGCGATGCTATCTGCAAAATGACAACAATAAGGCAATTTTAACGGAATTGAGCAGCAGAATATAGCTGATGGGCGATAATATATTGATAAACCGTAGGATTTAGTAAATGGGCGAGGTTATTGGGCTTATTACTAGCAATAAAGTCATTTGTTGGTAGCTGTTCAAATAGTGGCTCACGTAATTGTTGGCGTATGTCTGTACTCGATATTGCCATGACTGATCGTGAGTCTATATAAATGCGTCCTAGAGCACTATCTTTCAAGCGTGGGCTGTTTTTCAAGAATTTGCTTCTTTCCAAACAGTCACTCAATAGCTGCGTTAAGTCTATCGGGTTTTTGGTAATTTGCGCCTGTAGTTGAGGTGGTAGTTCAACATATAAATTAGCAAGATTTTGGGTAGACAGATTTTGCTTGTTATCATTTTGATCAATTGAGAGGGCTTGTGGAGAGATGTCAGGCTTATTAATATGATCATTAGCAAGGTTCTCATCACGGTCAAATAGCCATAGGTGTACATAATCTGTTAATTGCAGACCATCTTTCCACTTCTCCAAGCTACGTGCGCTGTCCATTCCCATAATAAATATTAGACAGTCGTTAGGGTAGCGTTGCCGTAGCGTGTGCACACTATCAATGGTATATACCGGCGGCTTTTGCCATAGCTCAAGCTCATTTATCTGTAGTGGCGTGTCTTGCGTGGCTAACTCTAACATTGCTAGCCGGTGTGCAGGATCAATACTTTGTTGCTTAAAAGGAGAACGGGCGTTAGGTAGTAATGACACGTATAACGCGCGCTGTTGCTGCTCGGCGATAGGAAGTAAGCACTGATAAACGTGCATTGCCATCTGCATATGACCGTTATGTACTGGATCAAACGAGCCACCCAAATAGGCACGGATAGCAGATCTAGGGGCATTTTTAACAGAGTTAAGGTCTGTATCGGAAGGAGTAACTAACATAGGCAAATTGGCTGAATAGAGTGGTTGGTTAAAGTACTGCTTAAAAAGTACGGACTAAAAAGCTGGGTTTAACTGAGTTTAAAAAGTACGAATCAATAGATCTATTCAGCGCTATTGTAGAGTGCCTGCATGTACTTGTCATCAGTTGATAGCAATACTCTAGTTGATTCACTTTAAAACTAATACAGTGCTACTGAGATGAATTTTTCGCAGCCTCTGTTTAGTAGTACGCAAGGAAAGTTTATACCAGTAGCACGTGGTTATTAACGCATCGGTTTTATTTAGAATTGACTATAATACTAATATCAAAAAGTAAGCGAACACTGTCAGAGTCGCAAAGCCTGTTTATGGTTTCCCTTGAGCTAAATTGTCCAATTGTCTTTGATTTTCACAAACCTAACACCATTTTTGATGTAAAAAAACACATTAAAAAGCCAACTATCATAAGCGTATGATGGTTGGCTAGATAACTTAATAATCAGACATATAGCTTATAAACGTTAAGCCAAAAACTTAGCAGGACATATACTAAATAGCGTCGCTATGAGCTTGGATTGCAGTCAGCGCGATGGTATAAATAATATCATCGACCAGTGCGCCACGTGATAAATCGTTCACCGGTTTATTCAAACCTTGTAGCATGGGGCCGACACTAATGACGTTGGCGCTCCGTTGAACGGCTTTATAAGTGGTGTTACCGGTATTGAGATCAGGGAAGATAAACACGTTGGCTTGACCGGCAACTGGCGAGTCGGGCGCTTTTTGTTTGCCGACGCTCATGACTGAGGCCGCGTCATATTGTAAAGGACCATCAACAGCTAGAGTGGGCTCACGTTCGCGAACGATTTGAGTGGCACGAGTAACTTTTTCGACATCAGCACCAGTTCCTGATGAGCCCGTTGAATAGCTAATCATAGCAACTTTTGGATCGATACCAAAGGCGGCCGCTGATTGGGCCGATTGAATGGCAATCTCAGCTAGCTCTTCAGCGGTAGGGTCAGGGTTAATAGCGCAGTCACCATAGACCACGACTTGCTCAGGCAATAGCATAAAGAAGATAGAGGACACCAAGGAATATTGCGGTGCGGTCTTAATCAACTGAAAGGCTGGGAGTACCGTACTCGCTGTGGTATGGATAGCCCCAGAGACCAAACCATCAACTTCGTCCATCTGTAGCATCATCGTGCCCAAAAAGACCGTATCTTTAAGTTTTTCAGCGGCGACAATATCAGTGGTTTTGCCTTTACGGCGTTCAACTACCGCAGCGATATATTTGCTCATATCGAGGGTGTCAGGATCTAGAATCTCAAGCCCTTCTGGCAAGATTAAATCACGGTTTTTGGCAACTTGCTCGACGTCTGCACGCTTAGCCAGCAATACACAGTTAGCGATACCACGACTTTGGCAGATACAGGCTGCTTCTACCGTACGCGGCTCAGCACCTTCTGGTAATACGATACGTTTGTTAGCGTTTTGAGCTTTTTTGACCACTTGATGACGGAATGCTGATGGTGATAGGCGCGGCTTGTGATCGGCACTGAAATACGATTTGATCCAGCTAAGATCCAAGTGAGCAGCCACATAACGGGTCACTTCTTGCGCACGTTCAATATCATCACTCGGTATTTCGGCGCTCATATGCATGAGACTTTGTACGGTTTCAAAACTATCGGTCTCGACACTCATTACTGGGATGCCGGTTTTGAGTGCTGATTGCCACAATTCTGCTACGGTAGCATTAGGGGCCACACCGCCGGTTAATACCAAGCCGGCGAGAGGAATACCATTAATACAGGCCAGCGCTGCGGCTAGTAATAAATCATCACGGTCACCAGGAACCACGATAAGCGTGCCGCGTTTGAATACTTCATCGATGCGCGCGACTGAACGAGCGGTTAAGCTAATGTGGTTGATACGGCGCGTTTTTGCTTCACCAACGTTGAGCCAAGTGGCGTCAAGCTCAGCGGCAATATCCCAAGTACGCGGGACTGATAGCGACTCGCTAAATGGCACCACCCCAATTAAGCGAAACTGTTCGGTATTAAAATAGGGCGACAGACGTTGGACTTCTTGCATAAAGCCTTGGTCTAAGCTGACCACGGCTTCACCAGGAGCAACGGGTTGGTTTTCAAAAGTATTGGGCACATCATGTACGCGCATCAAGACGCAACCTAAGGTGCGTTCATTGGCCATACCGCCAAATTCACGAGCGTGCACGTCAAGCTTGTCTACTAAGTGCGCTGGATTTTTGGTATCGACCGTGCTGACAAAGATAATCTTGGCATCTAAGGCATGGGCAATAGCGCGGTTGATTTGCGAGGCATAAGACGCCTCAGTGGTGGGCACTAAGCCTTCACAAATCACGATATCGTGGTCATCGCCGATGGTATGGTAGTTGATAACCACTTCTTCCATCAAGTCATCAAGGTTGCCATCGCCAATCATGCGTTCAACACGCTGACGGTTGATAGATTTAGGCGGTATGAGGCCAAATGCTTGCATGATTAGCGCGCTTGAGCTGTCTAAGCTATTCTGTTTATCTAGCGTATCATCTTGCAAAAACGGCTTCATAAAGCCGGCTTTGATGCCGTTATAATCGAATGCTCGAATCAGTCCGAGCGCTGCTGACGTCACACCGATACCACGACTGATAGGAACAAGTAAAATGGTTTGCATAGCGTATCCTACGATTGGTTATATTTTAGTCAAACAGCGCTTAATTCAGACCTAGTGCGTGACGAGTTTCTTGAGCAATGCGGCACTCTTCATCCGTTGGAATAACCCATAGCTCGACGCTACTGTCTTGATTTTGGAAGCTGCCCTCGCTACCGCCGACCAGGGACGCGTTTTTATCTTTATCAAACCTGATACCAAAGTGGCGCATGACGTTTAAGATACGGGCGCGGGTGGTTGCTGAGTTTTCGCCAATACCGCCAGTGAAGACAATACCGGTGAATTCAGGTAACGCACAGCTCAGGCTAGCCAGATACTTACCAACACGGTAAGAGAACATTTCAATAGCAAGTAGTGCGTCTTTATGCCCTTCATTTGCCGCTTGTTCAACCGTACGCAAATCATTTGATAAGCCTGAAATACCGAGCAGGCCACTTTCGCTATTAAGCATCTTGTCAATCTCTTCTAGACTCATACCAAGCTGACGCTTTAGATGGATATGTAGGCTAGGATCGACATCACCACTACGGGTACCCATCATTAGGCCTTCGAGCGGCGTGAGACCCATACTGGTGTCTAAGCTTTTACCATCATAAACAGCCGCTGCTGAACAACCATTACCTAAATGAGCGGTTAACCAACCATGTGGGCCTTTAGCTTCTGTGATCAGACTAGCACGCTCTGAAACATAAGCATGTGAGGTACCATGAAAGCCGTAACGGCGGATTTTTTCTTCTTCATATAACACTTTTGGAATAGCATAACGGTAGGCTACTGGCGGCATAGTTTGGTGAAAGGCCGTATCAAATACCACCACCTGTGGAATATCAGGGTAGATGGCTTGTACGGCTTCAATACCAAGAGCATTGGCAGGATTATGCAGAGGGGCTAGAATTTTTAGACGTTTGACTTCTTCTAACACGTGCTGATCAACGCGGACGGCTTCTGAGTATTCACGGCCGCCATGAACCACGCGGTGACCAACAGCGACGAAATGATACTGCTCAAGTAGGGCAAGGATTTTTTGTAACGCCAACTCATGACGACCACCGGGGATAGCAATCTCGAGTTTCTCGCCGTTTAGGGCCGTGTGTTTAATACGAGCGGTATCGAGGCCTAAGTTTTCAGCAAGTCCAACGATACGGGTTGACTCATCTTCGCTAATCAGCGCGTACTTGATGGAAGAAGAACCGCAATTAAGGACCAAGGTAGGGTTGGTCAATGTTGACTGGTCAATGTTCTGATCGTTATAAGAGGGATTGGTGGCGCCGTCGCTCATGCTCTATCCTTAGATTATGTTGATAAGTAGTGAATCATAGCGGATTGATATCCGTCGAACAAATAAAACCAGTAAACCTGCCATGACAATGGTGTAAGCAATGTTCAACCTAACAGCTTACTGACTAGTGCTCATTTATCGCCTTTGTAGGAGCATGCTAGCTCTCGATTGTAGCGACAAGTTCTGAGTATAATGTAACATAGTTACGCATTTACACCACAACAACTATAAGGTTTAGCATGAGTAGGCGTCAAGAGCTTGCAACAACTGTTCACTGATATAGCTGGGAGCCATTAGACATCATAAAGGCACGACAGCCAGTAATGAAATTGTAAGAAAGTTTGTCGAAACGCTTTTAAACCAACTTTTGTTTAATTGCAATACAGTCTAGTGGTATTTAATGGCTCATAATTAATATAAAAAGCCCGATATAAGCCAACACACATTTTTTATTACACTTAAGTAGCCGTTATAGACAGCAAAATGATCAACCAAACAAACGCAAGGTGTGCACAGCTTTACCGAATAATGCTATGATTAAATCAATTATAATGTGGTCAAAACTTAAGTCACAAACTGTTTATTATTCATCATTCTTTTATCCTGTTCACACGGTTGCAAGGTTACCTACCCTATGTTCAATATATGCCGCGCTGCAAATTCTGCGGATAAGAATAGCTTATCTGTTACCATTAGTCGTCAAGCTATTCATGCCTTAATTATTGGTAGTACCGTTATGTTCGGGGTAACTGGCTGTGGGCAAAAAGGTGCCCTATACTTAGCTGATACTAGCAGTCAAACGGTCGCCATGAGTTCAGACAACACAAACTCAGAGGTATTGGATAGTACTAGCAACCCGCAAGATGCCGCCTTTGCTGGTATCGACGATGACGACTATCAAAAATCACGTTATCTAGAGCAAAAGCAGGTGTTGCCAGACGCTAGTGATGATCCTAACGACTATTAAGTTGCATGACTGCTTATTCTTACAGTTATTGATTTGCATGATGATTGATTTGTATGGCTATTGCTTTGCATGATTATTGATTTGCATGATTATTAATAATTATGACGCTTACCCTTTTGAATGTGTTGAGTGTGTTGAGTGTGTTGAGTGTGTTGAGTGGTGGTGGGGAGATTTTAAGCTGTCCCTTGAACGACTGTATAGCAGGCAAGTTTAATCCGACAACAACGCCTGAATGCTTGTTGTGGGTTTTTATTCTTTAACCTTGATAACCTGATTAAATTAGAGAGAGATATGAGTAATTCTGAGCTGCAAGCTTGCGTGACCGTCAAAACTGAGAACGGGCTGTATATCGACCCCAAAGCCTTAACCGCCCATTTGTCAGCGCTACACTATAGCGATGATGGGTTATGCATGGAACAAGTTAGTATTACCGAATTGGTAAAGCGTTACGATACGCCGTGTTACGTCTATTCAAAGCAGGCGATATTGGATGTTTATCAAGCCTATAGTGACAGCTTTGCCACTGTTGATCATCAGATTTGCTATGCGGTCAAGGCCAATTCCAATCTAGCGGTGTTGGGTGTGCTAGCGCAAGCGGGTGCGGGATTTGATATTGTCTCTCGTGGTGAGCTGATGCGTGTACTCGCGGCCGGTGGCGATGTCTCTCGCGTGGTATTTTCAGGCGTGGGCAAAACCTTTGGCGATATCGAATATGCGCTAACTCAAGGTATTGGCTGCTTTAATGTTGAATCAATCAGTGAGTTGGCGTTGATTAATGAAGTGGCAGCGCAGTTGGATAAAATCGCACCCATATCGTTGCGGGTTAATCCAGACGTCGATGCCAAGACCCATCCCTATATCTCAACAGGTCTTAAAGATAACAAGTTCGGTATCGCTCACGAAGATGCAGTCGCGGTCTATGAGCAGGCGGCGGGTTTATCACATATTAAGATCGTTGGTATTGATTGTCATATTGGCTCACAGTTAACGGAGGTCGAACCGTTTATTGCGGCTTTAGATAAGGTTGTTGAGCTGATTCATAAGTTAGGTGATAAGGGCATTACCCTGCAACATGTTGACTTGGGTGGTGGCTTGGGTGTGCGTTATATTGATGAGACCCCAGTGTCTATTGCTGAATTTGCCACTGCACTATTACCAAAGCTGAGTGAGCTGGGCTTGACCGTATGCTTTGAGCCAGGCCGTAGTATCGTTGCCAATGCTGGCGTGTTACTGACTCGCGTTGATGTGCTAAAACCTACCGAGCATAAGAACTTTGCCATTGTTGATGCAGCGATGAATGACTTGATTCGTCCTGCTCTTTATCAAGCTGAAATGGCAGTAATTCCTAACATATTGCCGAATAAAGGTATTGAAACTGACGGTACACAGCCATGGGACATCGTTGGCGCTGTCTGTGAGACCGGCGACTTTTTGGCAAAAGATCGCTTATTATCTTTGTCGACAGGCGATATCTTGGCGATAACCGGTGCTGGCGCTTACGGTTTTGCTATGAGTAGCAACTATAATTCGCGTCCGCGCGCCAGCGAGGTGATGGTTGCTGATGATCGTCATCAACTGATTGGAAAACGTGAAACCGTTGAAGCGTTATATGCGAATGAAAGTCTGTGGCAAGAGTAAGCTCAACTTTAAAGTATAAGCGAGTCAATCTAATGTGGCCAGACTCGTAACCTTCCATTGATGACCGCTTTAATAACCATACAAAAATGGCCCATTGTTGTGATGACGATGGGTTTTTTATGCCAGGAATTTTAGCAAAAATAAGTCGATAGTTGAGCACGGTGATAAATATCATTGTGCCAGACAGCGTGCTAATATAACGAATACATAAAAATAGGATAGGACACAAGGATATGCTAATAGAATTTACTAAAATGCATGGTCTGGGCAATGATTTTATGGTCATTGATTTGGTGACCCAGCGCTTAGACTTGACCAAGGATTTGGTGCAATTATTAGGCGATCGTCATTTGGGGATTGGTTTTGATCAATTGCTAGTGGTTGAACCCCCCATGCGGCCTGATGTGGATTTTAGTTATCGCATCTTTAATACCGATGGTACAGAAGTTGAGCAATGTGGTAATGGTGCGCGCTGTTTTGCCCGCTTTGTGCAAGCCCGTAAATTGTCATTCAAGCAGCGGCTACGGGTTGAAACCGCCAGCGGTATTATTTCCCTAACCACCGATCGTTACGGTTGGGTAGAAGTCGATATGGGCAAACCTAAGTTTGAACCCAATGAGATTCCATTCACGCCCAAAGCCATTACCAAAATTCAAAATGCCTATCATCTTGATGTGGCAGGCACCCCGGTTCGGCTGTATGTGGCTAATATGGGCAACCCACATGCGGTGATCAAGGTTGATGACGTACTAGACGCGGAGGTCGAAAAATTAGGCAAGGCTATCGAGTCGCATCCGGCATTTCCTAATCGAGTTAACGTTGGTTTTATGCAAATAATGAATCAGCGGCATATCCGTCTACGAGTTTATGAGCGCGGCGTTGGTGAGACCCAAGCGTGTGGCACCGGTGCTTGTGCGGCAGTAGCGATCGGTATACGACAAGGTTGGCTCGATGAGGGCGAGGATGTGCGTGCCCAGCTGTATGGCGGCAGCATGGTTGTTCGCTGGCAGCCTGGTTACTCGGTGATGATGACTGGTCCGACTGCTTTTGTCTATGAAGGGGTCTTTAGTCCAGATGGTCTGATGGCGCAAGTTGGCATGAAGCTCAATCCTGACAGCTAACAAGTGGCAACTTTGAATGTGTTGTTAATTGACTGTGATACTGCTAGGTGAATGGTATGTCTATTTCTAACGAAAAACTGCGAGCGACCCCGCAAAGGTCATGGATATCAGCAGAATTAGCAGCAACAATAGAGTCAGATCAGACTCTACGAGAGCTGTTGTCACCGGTACACCGCTGGCTTAATACTTTGGCCGTACGTAATCATTCGGCACATACCTTAACGGCTTATTTTTCTGGAGTGAATCAGCTCGCGTTATTTTTGCGTGGTAAGCGGCTGACATGGACACGCTGTGATAAACGTCAATTGGCCCAGCATATTAGTCAGCGCCTCGATGAGGACAAGCTCGCGCTTGCCAGCGTGCAGCAAGAGCTGTCAGCTATCCGGCATTTTTATGGTTGGCTGATTGAAGAGCAGCTGGCACGTATCAATCCAACAACTGGCTATCAGCTGAAACGCAGCCCCCGACCGTTACCCTCGATTGCTGACATTGACTTGTTGACCCAGCTTCTGGATCAGGCGATTCCCGATACGCCAGAACAAGCGCGATTGTGGTTGCGTGATAAGGCGATGTTTGAACTGCTTTATAGCAGCGGTCTGCGTGTTGGCGAGTTGGTAGCGCTGGATATGGCAGATGTAGATTTATCCGACTTACGGGTACGTGTCACCGGCAAGGGCAATAAAACGCGTTTAGTACCGTTAGGATCTAAGGCGGCTGCCGCGATCATTCACTATTTACCACATCGTAATCTGTGGGTTGAGCAGCAGGACAGCGCAGTATTCATCAGTGAAAAACTAGGGACTCGGCTATCAACGCGTGCGGTTCAGCAACGCCTAAAAATCGCCGCAACGCGCGCTGGTATTGCTCAAAATATGTATCCACATTTGCTACGCCACTGTTTTGCCTCGCACATGCTGTCAGGTAGCGGGGATCTGCGTGCAGTACAAGAAATGCTGGGACATAGTGATATCAGCACCACGCAAATATATACTCATGTCGATTTTGCGAAGCTGACCCAAGTTTATGACCGCGCCCATCCTCGAGCGACCCATGCGCAAAAAGAACCAGACTCATAGCAAAATCTTAGTCATTACATTCAATATCGCTAAGCTATAAAAGTGCTTTGTCAGCGTTGCATTTTAAACAAATGATATAAATACTGCTAAACATAAAAGCGGCACAAGGACATTGAGCACAGAATATACATCTAATGTGTTAATTGAGAGTGACCGTGGAGCGCAAATACAGTGACTTGCTTGATGTTATCTTATGCTAACCGGTGACATTGGAATATGGGTAGCTTTTGCCGTGCTTGTTCTTGTGCGGGTTTATCTAAAGTGGCCAGTACCAGTGCGTAGTCCTTAGCGCTACCTTGATCTGTATTTTGGCGGTTAAGTTCGCTGTCATCATAACTAGTCATGATTTTGCTGTCATAAGCCGTAATTGCCGAATGCCCCCATGTTTGGCGAATATTGCCATCCTTATAAATATGGTCACCACCTTGAGCTGCCCCAATAACCATACATTGACTGTCTAAGGCGCGCGCCTGTAGCAATAGCGACCAGTGCGCTTGACCAGTCAGGTAAGTGAAGGCAGAAGGAGCGCTGAGAATATCAGCACCCGCTTGGCGCAGACGCTGTGCTAGTGCTGGGAAGCGCAAATCAAAACAAACCATCATACCTAAATTATAAACCGACTCATTAGCTTCTAGCGCTGCAACTACGGTTTGCATGCCGGGCTCAAACGTTGCTGCTTCATTATAGCTGCCTTGCTTATCGGCGACGGTGGCGGTAAATAAATGAATTTTGTCATAGCGCGCTACTTGCTTGCCGTCAGGGGCAAACAACTGGCTGACTTGACGCAATCGACCATCAGGCACTGTGACGCCATCAGGGCGATACAGACAGGGTAGCGTGCCGGCAATTAGGTAGACACCCTGTTGACGGGCATAATCTGCTAGCGTCGCAGATAGCGCTTCAAAACGCTCGGCAGTCGCAAACTGCTGGCCCATGCTACAGCAGTTTTCAGGTAATACCACAAGCGTAGCACCTTGGCTGGCGGCGTCCTTAATGGCAGCTTGGATATTGACGAGATTGGCTTCAATATCTTGCTGACTGTTCAGCTGTACGGCAGCTATGGTCAGCGCATTTTTATTTTTATTCTGACTGCTATTTTGAGTGCTATTTATTTTAGTGCTACTCATTTCAGTGTTATTCATAGTTTTTCTCGGTTATATTTATGAGCGTTGCTTTGGTTATATTTATTGATGTTTTTATGTGCTTTGCTGACTGTAGAGGAGGTTTGTTAGTCGCTAAAAACTGAACTGACTCTTAATGACCACTCAGCTGATTGCTACTAACAAAAGATAAGAAAGCTTAATTATCAGGTAAGAGATAAATTATCATAGCAAAAATATGACAAAAAATGCTATCGTCATGACCTGATGCATCTAAGCTCTCCGTCAAATTTGGGTAAACTGCAGATGCCAAGACTGCCTTAGCCAAATTTATTAATCAAAGCTGTCAGCAGATTTATCATCACAATAATAATAATTCTGGAGTGCAATAACCTACCTATGAGTATGTCATTTGGATTGGCGGCCACGCTAAGTACTTCGCAAAAGCTCACGCCGCAAATGCAGCAGGCCATCAAACTGCTGCAGCTCTCTAGTCTTGAGCTTGCGCAAGAGGTTCAGGCCAAGCTGGATAGTAATCCGCTGCTTGAACGAGTCGAGGATGACGAAGATGCTTATGAAGACAGTAGTGATGCAGTAGGAGACCCGCTAAGCGAATCCTTGACACTTGAGATGTGGAATAATAATACGATAATGGAGTCATCTACTGCCTCAACTAATGATGACGAGCGTCCTAATACTACTGAATATGACGATAACTCTTCTAACGATACGTTTAGTGATTATGATGACAGCTTTAATGATTATGACGATAGCTTGCAGCAAGCAAGTATTGATGGTGATGTTATAGACCACAGCGCTACTGATGATTATGTTCATGACAGCGACTATCAAGGTATTAATGACAGCATTAATGACAGTAACGACTATAGCCGCTTTGATACGAGTAACTTTAGTAATAGCAGCGCTTCTACCGCTGTTGCACCTTCAGACTACGATGAGCTTGATAGTTATCAGGGCGCTACCTGCGCTACTATTCAAGATCATGTGCGCTGGCAGCTCAATTTTAAACGTCTCTCAGAGACGGATATGCTGATAGCAGACTACCTGATGGACTCTATGGATGATATGGGGTTTGTTCGGCTTGATATTGATGAGCTACTACAAAGCTTTGCTACTATGGCAAGCTTTTATCAGTGGCAAGCCTCGGTTGAACACGACGAGATAGAGGCAGTACTGCGAGTCATTCAGTCTTGTGATCCGCTAGGCGTCGGTGCACGCAATCTTAACGAGTGTCTGGCCATTCAGTTATCGAAGCTGGATCCTGATATCGAGCATCTGAGTGCTGCGCGGGCGTTATTATCCGCAAGTGAGCATCTGGTTAGCAACAATATTAAGGCTTTGATTGAGCTAACCGGACTGTTACCTGAGCATATTACCCCAGCACTGAGTCTATTGCGCACCTTAAATCCTGCACCGGGATTGTCTTTTCAGAGCAGTCAGCCTGACTATACGCTACCGCCTGCCAGCTACGATATCCCCGATGTATTGGTAACGCCCATGCGTCGCAACCACCTTAATAACAATACCGCTGATAACAATGCTATGGGTAACAGTGCTATAGATAACAGTGCTGTGGACAATATGGTGCTAGAGGACGGCTGGCACGTTCGCCTTAATCCTGAAACTTTACCGAAATTACGCGTTAATCAAGAGTATGCTAGTTTGGTCAAGCGTGGTGATGACAGTCCAGACAATCAATATTTACGTGAAAACCTCACTGACGCGCGGCTATTCATTCGTAGTATTGAAGAGCGTAATCAGAACTTACTCAAGGTTGCTAGCAGTATCGTGCACCGACAGCAGAAATTTTTGCAGTATGGTGCTACCGCCATGCAACCCCTTATTTTAAAAGACATCGCAGAGGAGGTTGACTTGCACGAGTCTACGATTTCACGTCTTACCACCAGTAAAACTATTTTAACCCCACAAGGTTTGTTTTCGCTGAAACATTTCTTCTCATCACACGTCAGTGGTAATGATGGCGACGTTTCCTCAACTGCTATTAGCGCTATGATTAAACAGCTTATAGCCGATGAAAATCCTAAAAAACCACTATCTGACAGTCGTATACAAGCGCAGTTATTAGCAGATGGTATTGATATCGCAAGGCGCACAGTTGCCAAATATCGCGAAGCTATGAATATTGGCTCATCCACCCAGCGTAAACAAAAATACTAACCCGCAAAAAATATAGTTTGTCGTCAACAATCAGACCCATTTCAAGCGGGTTCGTTAGTAGGTCATGTATCGATATTACTTTTCATTGACTATAGCTGACTGATATAAAAACAGTAATAAAGGCCTATGACGAAAATCAATGAGTAACTTTAAGCGTGTTGGTGTCATCAATACGATCAATGTTTATCAAATTGTTACGAAGGTTAGCGAGCTGTATTACTTAATACTTACTCTATTATTATCGATAGGGTCAAGGTCACTCAAATGTATCGTAAAGGTAAATAAACATAAAAAAGAAAAATTTCCGATTATATAGAAAGATAAAGTAAACAACAGTTTTTATTACATATAATTACAATATACCATCTTGCTACTATTTAGATTTCATGACAAATTAGAGGCATATCAATAACAAAAACCAAGCAGCTTATTTACCCTAGTAAGGAACAGCGATAAAAAAGGACACGCTACCATTACTTGATAAGCTGACGATAGTTATTGATAAGGCAAGGTGGAAGAGGCGGGAATGCTGACTCACCTGTTGGTTATTAGCTATAAATACAAGGACAACAATATGAATGTTTCTATCAGTGGTCACCATATCAGCATTACCGATGCCATGAATACCGCGGTTCGTGAAAAACTAACCAAAGTAGAGCGTCACTTTGATCAGATACAGAGTATTCAAGTCATACTATCGCTAGACAATAGCGGCGCAAGTGATGGCGGTCAAAAGAGCCATAAAGCCGAAGCCATCGTGCGAGTCTCGGGTCAAGAAATGTTCGTACAAGCTCTTGATGATGATATGTATAAAGCTATTAATGAAATGGCGGACAAACTCGATAGACAAGTACGAAAATATAAAACTCGACAAGAGCGCAAAAAAGTTCAAGGTGCTGGTCGTGATGGGCGTTATACCGACAACGACGTTGCTGACGTTGCTGACGTTGCGCCAGTTATCTGAGCTTGGTACTGTCCTAAGCTAGGTAGAGACAACAAGAAGCCATTAAAGAAGCTACCTTAAATTTAAATAGATTTAAATAGAAAGTCATTAGAAAATAGGGAGTCGTTAAAAAGTTAAGTCATTAAAAAATAGAAAACTATTAAAGACAAGTAATATTTAATCATTTGGCCGATTTGTTAACGTGCATTTAGTAGCAATAGTAACTGTCGATAATTATAAAAATAAAGTCACAGTTGTTATGGCGATAAACCATCTTAACAAGTCAGTTAATTGGATTAGGTTTATTTAACGTGAGCTTTTTACCCTTAGAAACGTAACCCTTACACTTAATCCTTACTAAGAAAAAAGACCTCAGACGTGCAATACGTTTGAGGTCTTTTTTTACGAGGTGTTATAAACTAAAAAGCAGTCATACCTTACCAACTAGCCACCACCCACTGCTTGTACTACCTCGATGTTCATACCTTCAATAATTCGTAGTTGACTCAGCTCGCTCTTAGGAATAAGTTCACCGTCAACTTCAACCGCATAGCGACCTTTACTAAGCCCAAGCTCGTTAACCACTAACTGCACGGTTTGATGCGTTGTCTGTAAGGTTCTGCCATTAACGCTAATAGTACTCATAATGCTTGCTTCCTAATTGTTTAAAGTGCTCTTCATTGAGTGCTTTGAACCTATTACCTATCTCAGTATTTAATTTATAGAATATTCAGCCCACAGAATTACCCAAGCGGAATGTCGTTACCGCTAGCCACACCCAGCCTGCAATCATTGTAACACCACCAATAGGCGTAATAGCACCAAACCAGCGCGGCGCACCGAGCGTCATCGCGTATAAGCTACCAGCGAAGATAATGACCCCAATTTGTAGCAGCCAGGCAGTCGTTTGGGTAGCATAGTTTAATCGAATCAGTAAGCCGACAAGCAATAACCCAAGCGCGTGCACGAATAGATAAAGCGTTGCGGTATGCCACCATTCGAGCTGCTGGGTATTAACCATATTCTTTAGACCATGGGCTCCAAATGCGCCTAGAGCCACGGCAATGGCCATATTAATCGCCGCAATACCTATCCAATTTACCATCGTCAAACTCTTAATATTTAATGGATTTATAGTCAATTACCTAGTCGTATTTACTAGCTATTTGCTGACTACTTAGTAGCGATTTAGTAGCGATCTAATGCTAATAGCTATCTACTGTATGTCATCCGGTAAGATGACACTTTCGATGGTCATTGCATCGCGGATTTTATCCATAGCATTTTTTTCGATTTGACGTACCCGTTCTGCGGATATCGAATAGACGGCCGCCAATTCGTGTAAAGTAGATTTTTGCTCGGTAAGCCAGCGCTGCTCAACGATATCACGTGAGCGATCATCTAGCGTATCCATGGCGGCGATCAGGGCTGAAGAATTATTCTCTTCCCAATCAGACTCCTCCACCATTTCGGCAGGATCGATTCCATCTTCTAAGAACAACTGCGGGGCATAACGGCCATCGTCATCATCACTAGATTGGGTCTCAAATGAGGCATCATAAGAGGTCAGACGCGATTCCATCTCTAGGACCTGCTTACGGGTAACATTAAGATCTTGAGCAATAGCATCCGCTTCTTCTAAGGTCAGCTGATTGTTGGTCTTCTTTAAACTGCGTAGATTAAAGAATAATTTACGATGGGCTTTCGTGGTCGCCACTTTGACAATACGCCAGTTACGAATCACAAACTCATGAATTTCAGCTTTAATCCAATGCACTGCAAAGGAGACCAAGCGTACGCCTTTATTGGGATCAAAGCGTTTGACTGCCTTCATCAAACCCAAGTTGCCTTCTTGAATCAAATCGGCTTGTGGTAAGCCATAGCCAGAATAACTACGAGCAATATGAATGACAAAACGCAGATGAGACATCACTAGTAAGCGCGCGGCCTCAACATCGCCTTCGTCATAATAGCGGTGTGCTAGCTCTTGCTCCTGGGTGGGGGTCAAAATTGGGATTTGATGTACGGTGTTGATATAGGCACCTACATTCACTCCAGGCGCAGATAAGTGCGTAGGCATGGCAGGCACTAAGTCACGTGTACTAGTGTCTTCGAGCGCACTGGCATCATAAGGTGGGCGCTGTGCTGCTGCCTTCAGCGCCGCTTCGCGGGCTGGGTTGGTTTCAGTAGCAGGACTATTGCCATTTTGCGGGTCATTACTTTGCGATGTCGTCGTCGAGTCAGTAGCCATATTCTTGACCTTGATTAAAATTGAATAAGTAAGCAAAGTTGTCGATGAAAGATTTCTCTATCTTAAAAGATGTCGTTATCTTAATTGTAAAGGATAGCGTTACTTAGTTGCTATCAGTTTTAGTAATGATGAAGTGAAATATTGTATCGAGCGTTTGAGTAGAGGCGCTACCAGTGACTGAACTGTCAGTCACCTGATTAATTAATAATAATAGAGTGTCAGCCATAGCTGTTTGCTGAGTTTGCTGACAAAATGCGACGATGTCAGCTTGAGAGTTAGGGTCGGTGGCAACCACGTATAGTGATTCGCCGGTTGCCACACCGCGCAATGCCACTTTAGTCTTCAATAATGGCATTGGACAGGCAAGTCCGCGTCCATCTACTAGGTTTTTGATAGTGATAGACGCTATTTTTTGCCCGTCATCACCGTTTAGCTGGATATCTTTAATATACTTATTAGTTAATGAGCCAGCGGTCAATAAGCCAGTCGGTAACAAGGTCAGCAATGAGGTAATATTACATTGCTCAGACTCAGGTAATGTCTGCGCCAAACTTAATTGATAAGGCGCGTGCATGGTGGTTGATGAATCGTTAGCAACAGACATAAATGATACCTTTATCATATTAACTTTTAATACTCAGTGTTGAATATTTGATTTTCATAATAGCGGTGTTATAGATTTACTATCATAACAAATCAGCGCTTAGCAATTGCAGCTGTTTGCAGTTGTCATTACTATGACTGTGTAAGTTAAAGTAAAAAGACAGCCAATACGAAAGTCAGCTGCAATAAAGACAGGATAAAAATAGTAGGCCAACTGTTGCTACAGGCCAAAAGCATCGCATAGCAATGTTGCACAAGAGTGACGCACTGCTTAGACATTGGTAGTCAAGCTCATACTAGAATTGACCTCATAGCGACAAGCTCGTATAGTCGAAACTGACCTTATAACTAATCGCGTTATAACTAACCCGGTTATAAATAATCGCATAGGATACGCAATTGTACTATTTTAATTGTCAGTCTATAGACAAAGGCCCATACGATAAGCATCGAAGCAATGCGCAGTCGCCTGTATATCGACAAGGTAACGGGCGGCTACCGATGTTTTTATCATTAGGATCATCAATACGCTTGTCAGCAGGCTTCTCCACAGTGTTATTGGCGATTGCAGCATTAGCGAGTAATTATAGCCAGGCTGCGCCTTTGCCTTCATCATCAGCACCATCCGTAACTGCCTCGACGTATGGTACTTGGCAAGCATCAGATTTAGATGAATTAGCGTTACCTAGTTTGCGTGGTCAAGGGCTAAGTTTCAATGAACAGTATCAAAATAAGCTCATTGGCGAATGGTCATTACAGAATATCAATGGTCGCGTCAAGATGGAACATGACCCTTGGATTCAAGAAACCGTACAAGGCATTACCTGGCGACTCAACGCGCAAGCGCGGCAGCAGGCACCATTAGCACTAGTGATCATCGATAATCCCAGTATTAACGCGTTTGCCGCACCGGGTGGTGTTATTGGCATTAATACAGGCACGATATTGGCTGCAGGCAGTATGGACGAGCTCTCTAGCGTAGTGGCGCATGAGGTCGCGCATATCAGCCAACGGCATTATGAATTTGCGGCAGATGAGCGTCAAAAAGCTTTACTCATGCAAGTAGGCGGAATATTGGCGGCTATTGCGGCAGCAGCAGTTGATGGAGATGCTGCCGCGGCAGTGATGATGGGTAGCCAAACCCTGGCGATGAATACTAGCATGGCCTTTAGCCGTAGTAATGAGCGTGAGGCTGATCGGGTGGGCATGCAGATAATGACTCAAGCTGGCTACGATCCTCGGGCGATGCCGCGGTTCTTCACCACGCTGAATCAACAAAGTCAGCTCAATCAAATTGAAAATCGATTTTTACCGAGCTTTGTGCGCTCACATCCTCTAAGTAATGAGCGTCTAAGTGAAGCGCAAAGTCGTGCTCAGCGTTATCCTTCACTGTCATTAAATCAGCAGCAGCGCCATCAAGCTTTATTTGACTTGCTCTATTGGCGGGTACAAAGTACCGGTAAGCATGTTTCAAAAACCGCGCTAACGACCGCAGCGAAGAACAGCTTGGGGGCAAAAATTGCCTTAATGCATTGGTACGGTGAGCAACAGCGCTTTGAAGAGGCTAATGAGGTTATGAGCGAGCTCACTGCCTTGCCAAGTGCGCAGCGGCAAGTATTAGAGCCTCTCTTGTCTATCACACATAGTCAAATACTGAGTGAACAAGATAAATGGCAGCAGGCCGCTGAGGTATTACAGCGTCAGCAGCGTCTTTATCCTGAGCGCCGTGACTTACGCCTCTATTTAGCAGAAGCGCTGACCAATAGCAATCAGCCTATCCAAGCGCAAGCATTGCTAAAACCGCTGACCGAGCAGCAGCCAAGCGATCGCTATGCCTGGCAGAGCCTGCAATTAGCTAATGAGAAATTAGCCAAAACCACCGCTTCACCGCAAATCGCACATATTGCGACTATTAATGCGCTACGTTATCGCAGTCATGATCAGCTATGGAGTGGGCGTTATGACGCGGCACTCATATCACTTACTCAAGCAAAGCAGCTGACTGAACAGATGCAAACTACGGCGCAAGCCACTAGTGCCCGTCCGTTATTAGCGAGTATTAATGCAGAAATTAGAGCCGTAAAAACCGCTAAAAACTATAAGCTTTAAGCGGTTGTTTGCATATTTTAATGGCTTGAATATAGGGCGCGTTGAAACTTGATACTAAAAGTCATGTAGTCAATAAAAAGTAATATCGATACATAACCTACTGCTGGCATAAGTTTTTCTTGCTTGCTGTGCCCAAGCTTTGATAAGGCTTTAACCTTGGAGTGCTTGTTTCACGAGTTTCGATATCAACGCAGGATCAGCACGACCAGCGGCTTTATCTTTTAGCACGGCCATGACACTACCCATGTCACGCATTGAGGTTGCGCCTTGTTTTGCAATTTCAGCGTTTACTAAAACTGAAAGCTCGGCGTCATCCATTTGTTTGGGCATAAATTCGTTAATGATATCAATTTCAAACTGCTCTTTGGTCGCCAAATCCTCACGGTCATTTTCAGTAAAAATAGTCAATGACTCATGGCGTTGTTTGAGCTGTTTTTGTAGCACTTCTAATACGTCAGCATCATCAAGTTCCGTACGACGATCGATCTCGATTTGCTTGATGACCGCTTGCACATTACGCAATACTTTAACACGCTCAATCTCGCGCGCTTTCATAGACTTTATGATAGTGTCTGCTAAATGTTGTTTGAGTGGGCTCATGGCTATTATTATTCCTTATGGGTTAATAGGTTTTATATGACAGCGGATTGATGAGAGCAAGCTTGGTAATGACAGCTTCTTAAATAGAGGTAATAATAAAAATTGTAGCACAAAAAACGCCACTGATATCAATAGATAGCAGTGGCGTTAGTATATCAGTATTGCGAATAATTTTATTAGTCTGTTAAGTCTCAAAATATTTAGAGATTAGCAGTTAGTTTAAAGGTTTCAAATACTAAACTGAAAAGCTTAAACTGTAATCGTTTTAAACGATTAATACATACGCGTGGTACGGATAGTTTCGCGTTGTAATTTTTTCTTATAACGCTTTACGGCAGCTGCTTTTTTGCGCTTACGCTCTTGCGTTGGTTTTTCATAAAACTCACGCTTACGCACGTCTGATAAGACACCGGCTTTTTCACAGGCACGCTTAAAACGGCGGATAGCGATATCAACTGGTTCGTTTTCTTTAACCTTAACTGCAGGCATGAAGACTCCTTATGAGGATGAGATAAAAGGGCATTAGTTCGGTTGTGTATTAGTATTTAGCCGTAATATCTCAAAATTATCGGCATCAACTCAAACTAGGACAGTCTCGTGCAATAGCACAAGGGCGGCAATTTTAACTAAAAATGTCAGCAAAGTCAAAGCCTTTAGCGTATTTATTCATTATAATCATCAAGGTGCTCATCGTATCATTATTGGTTTAGGTATTTGCTTTTTAGTTTAACGTTTTTGATATTATTTTAATAAAATTTTGACCGGTAGTGTATAAATTGCCCGCAAAAAACCCTTGCTGACTATAACGTATTGGTCGCAGTTTATGCTATGATAAATTCAGCATTATAGTAGGGGTTTTATACTTTTACGTCAAATTCACTAAGGTTGTTAAGATGAAAAAAACGGTAATAAAAGGCTCATTCAGCACTGCTCTATGGACAATATTGATCGTCACGTTAGGCGTTAGCATTAGTGCCTGTAGCGGTGATAAAGAGTCAGGTGAAGTCTTGGCAGTCGATCGAGTCGAAGCCGCGGAAGAGCTTGCCCGTAAAAATGCTCCTGAAGCCGAAGATATGGGTTTTGCAGAAACTGCGCCGATGGTAACTGCCGCCGCTGAAGATGCGACTTTAACCGCCGCTGCGGATATGCCGGATGCGACTGACACTGCAGGAGCTGCGCCAGCAGAGACTGCTGCTGCGCCTGCAGATCTTGCCGTTAATGTTGGTGCTCAACTTTACAGTAAACAGTGTGTGGCTTGTCATCAAAACGGTTTGTTAAATGCGCCGAAATATGGTGATGCAGCCGCTTGGGCGCCGCGTATTGCGAAAGGTAAAGAAACCTTATACACCCATGCAGCAAATGGTTTTAATCAGATGAACGCGCAAGTGAATGCTGAAGTGACTGAAGAGCAAGTTCATGCAGCAGTTGACTATATGGTTGCAGCAGCCAGCTAGTAAGGTGACGTTGAATCCGCTATAAATTACCAAGTTATATGACTGCTAGGCTACATATCGTTAAGTCTATATAAATACACGATAGCCTTAACTTTGTTTGCAATGAAATTACTTGAATTCGACTGTCAGAAAGTGTTACATTCACAAATTTTCTAGTAGCCGTTATTTAGATAATAATAGTCTTAATAAAAACTAACAGTATTAACAAGTAGTTGCTATTATGGCCTATTAGATGAGGGTATGAACATGACTATTAAGGAAGAAGTTATCAATAAACAGGACGTTATGAATAAAAACTCAGTTGCCAAATTAGCATTGTCAGCACTGAGTCTCAGTCTACTATTAACGCTGAGTGCTTGTAGTGGTGGGGACAACACTGCTACTGATGAGACCGCTGCTGTCAGTGACACCGAAACTGCAGTAGTCGCGGTCGAAGAACCCGTCGTTAATACTGAGGAAGCGGCTACAAGTGAGGTGGCAGAGCCAGCCATTGTTGAAGCGCCTATGCCCACTGCGGCAGTTACTGCTGAACCTATCGCTACCGAAACTGAATTATTAGCAGTCGACGCCGGGGCCAAACTATACGAATCTAACTGTCAAGTATGCCATCAAAATGGTCTACTCAATGCCCCGAAATACGGTGATGTGGTCGCTTGGGCGCCACGTCTTGCGAAGGGTAAAGAAACCTTATACACGCACTCGGCAAAAGGTTTTAACAAAATGCCAGCACAGGCTAATGATGAGGTCAGCGAAGCTCAAGTCCATGCAGCCGTTGACTATATGATAGCCGCCGTTAGTTAATGTCAATAACCACTAGCTGTTAGCTGACATTAGGGTAAACCCATATAGACGAATCAGGCTGTCAGACTGGCCTGCTGTATCGCCTGTTATAAACAGTGTTTATTGTTATAAATAGCTATTCTGATTATCTGGTTACGACTCTAGCGATGAAAATTTGTTAAACTTACCGCCATTGTGTTTCACAATAGCGGTTTTTTTATGGACAAAAATAGTCGCTTATTAATATGGATAAAACCACGCACAAAGAAAGGCAATAGCATGAAAGTATTGGGTTTGGAGACCTCTTGTGATGAGACAGGTCTAGCAATTTATGATAGTGAGCTGATAGACACTGACAACCAGGGTTTACTTGGGCAAGTGTTGTATTCGCAAATAGAACTGCACGCGGTCTATGGCGGTGTGGTGCCTGAGCTTGCCAGCCGTGATCATATTCGCAAGCTGGTACCGTTACTTAATGAGCTGTTAGATCAATGCGACATCAGTAAAAATGATATTGACGCTATTGCTTACACCAAAGGCCCTGGGCTGATTGGTGCATTGATGACCGGCGCTCTATTTGGTCGCAGTCTGGCTTATGGATTAAATATTCCAGCGATTGGTGTGCATCATATGGAAGGGCATTTACTAGCGCCATTGATGGGCGCCAATCCACCTGCATTTCCTTTTGTATCGTTATTAGTATCTGGCGGTCATACCTTACTTATTGCGGCACAAGGTATGGGCCAGTATGAAATATTAGGCGAGTCGATTGATGATGCGGCAGGCGAATGCTTTGATAAAGCGGCAAAAATGCTGGGTTTAGAATATCCGGGTGGCCCTAATATTGCCAAGCTTGCTGAGACCGGCAATCCCAATGCTTACAATCTACCGCGCCCGATGCTGCACCGCGGTTTAGATTTTTCATTCAGTGGTATGAAAACCGCCGTTCATAATCTCATTAAAGACACCCCTGGTTCAGGTATAGGTTCAGGTACAAGCTCAAGTACGGGTTCTGATAGCGATCCACAAGTTCGAGCCGATATAGCAGCGAGTTTCCAACACGCGATGGTCGATACCCTAGTTAAGAAATGCGTCAAAGCACTTAAGCAGGTAGATATGAGCCGTCTGGTGATAGCCGGAGGTGTCAGTGCCAATAGCCATTTACGCCTGACGCTTGAGACCGAGTTGGCAAAAATAAACGCCACCGTACATTATGCGCCACCCGCATTATGTACGGATAATGGCGCCATGATTGCTTATGCTGGTTATCAGCGCTTGCAAGCAGGCCAGAGTGATGATTTGGCTGTCACCTGCGTGCCACGTTGGCCAATGACTGAGTTACCGACGGTGTAAATGTGAATGTTCAACACGCTCTAGTTTTGACTGTCAAATTCGTGTTAATTAAGGATATTTTATGCATTGGCTTGCCATCGGTTTAGGAGCAGCAATTGGCGCATGCCTGCGGGCATGGCTAGCACGCTTTAATCCGCAACACAGCTGGATACCGCTTGGGACTTTGGGTGCTAATATTTTAGGTGGGTTGTTAATAGGGTTAGCGCTAGTATGGTTTGAGCGGGTGGGTAGTGAACTGTCTCCTAACGTCAGGCTGTTTGTGATCACTGGTTTTTTGGGCGGGTTGACTACCTTCAGTACCTTTAGCGCTGAGGTTTTTACCTTTATTCACGCGGGTAAATTATTGACGGGTTTAGGGCTGATAGGTTTGCATGTTGGGCTAACATTATTAGCGACCGCGCTCGGATTTTACTTTTTTAAGTCGATCTTATAAGTTAATTATCTGTAAAAACTGCATCTAGCTTAAATAAATATTAGATTGCAAACAACCGGAATAGCAAACAGTTACTGGTTTTCTGAGGCTTGTTCTAGAGGTTGTATTTTCCAGATGCTATAGTCGATCCAAGTTAAAAAAGATACAGTGCTGCTGGTATGAATTTTTTGCAGCCTCTGTCCCGCTTGCGAACAGCAAGCAAGAAAAATTTATACCAGTAGTACGCTGACACAAATGTATCTATTTTATTTTGAACTGACTATACGTAAAGTTATCCTAAATAATAAGTTCAACAGATATCGGCTACAATGGCTTTTTTATCCCTTCTAATAAACTGGCGAATCCTTGCATATAAGCCGTATCCTTGCTTGAGACACGAGTAGCGGCATACAGCTGACAAAAGACGCCAGTACCTAATGGGCGAGAGACTACCCAGCCTTTTTTTTCATATTCTGCGACCACCCAATCGGGTAGTGCTGCTACCCCGCGTTCACTGGCGACCAACTGAATAAGCATCGCCGTCAGCTCAGTAGTACGGATGTTCTTAAAACTTACCTGGGCGGGTGTCATAAAATTGGCGATGATATCAAGACGTTTTGCTTCTACTGGGTAAGCAATTAAGGTTTCCTCACATAAGTCATCTGGGCAAATAAAATGTTGCTCTGCTAGATTGTGTAATGGCGACAGCACCAAGCGGCTTTCGTATTCAAATAAGGGTTGATAGCTGATACCGTCTATTTGCAAGTTGCTAGTAGTGATCAATAAATCAATATCACCTTCCATTAATAAATGATGCGGCTCAGGCTCAAAGCCAGTCGCAAAATCTAATTCCACATCTGACCATTCACGACGATAGTGATTGAGAATTGGCATTAACCAGTCAAAGCAGCTATGACATTCAGAGGCCAAGCGCATTCTACCAGCTTGACCGTGAGCCAAACGCTTAAGATTGGCTTTAGTACGGGTAACCTGCGGCATAATACTGTCAGCTAAGGCCAGTACCGTTTTGCCTGCTGGAGTAAAAGTCAGCGGACGTGTTCGGCGATTAACCAAGCTAATGTCATAGTAGTTTTCCAGCTCTTTTAGCTGATGTGATACCGCAGAGGCAGTGACATGCAACTCATCGGCCGCCGCTGCCAGTGAACCATGGGCTCGTAGCGCGGTTAGAGTATTTAGATGACGAAGTTCGAGCATAGAATAACCTAACTGCTTATTTAAAAAAATGAAGGGAGAAAAATACTATAAATAGGGTTGTGAGGCTTTTTATTCAAAACTTATTATCAGCACTATTTATTGCTCCTTAACGCCGACGTAATAGTAATTGCGAGATTATAACCAGTATTAGCGACGCGGCCAGCAGGATCGTACCAATGGCATTGACTTCAGGCTTGAGTCCCACCCGCACCATAGAATAGATACGTAGCGGTAGAATCTCATAGCTTGGGCCGGTAACAAAGGTGGATACCACCACATCATCGAGTGATAAGGTAAAGGCTAACAGCCAACCTGCCATCACTGCGGGCAGTATCACTGGAATTAATACCGTACGTACCATAGTCGATTCATTCGCGCCCAAATCTCGCGCCGCTTCCATCAGCCGCTCATCTAAACTACTCAATCGTGCAAATACTGTGATGACCACAAAAGGCAAGCAAAAAGTAATATGCGCTAATAGCAGTGATACAAAGCCTAACTGCAGACCAATTAATAAAAATAGAGCCAGTAAAGAGATGGCAAGCACAATCTCAGGCGACATCATCAGCACGAATAATAAACCGTTTAATAAGCCTTTCCCGCGAAAGTCGTAGCGATGTAATGCCAAGGCAGTGAGTGTGCCGATCAAGGTTGAAACGGTTGCTGCCACCAAGCCTAAAACAATCGAATGCCAAAAAGCATCAAGCATGGCTTGGTTTTTAAATAGCGACTCATACCACCTTAAACTAAAGCCACCCCAATTGTAGCCAATTTTTGACTTATTAAAGGACATAACGACTAAGACAATGATTGGCAGATACAGCAGGGCGTAGATAAGTCCTAGATAGCTTTTTGCCGCGATACTGCCAATCTTGATATTTTGCTTAATAGTAGATTTGTTACGTTTAGGCTGATGAGGCGGTTTGGTTTTGATAATCTGGCTTTTATGAGAGTCAGACATTAGGCCACCTCATTAAAGTCAGTCTTGCCAATACGGCGACTACTGGCGCGATAAGCAAGTAGCAACACCGCCATAGCTAGGGTTAACAAGACGCTGGCTGCTGCGCCAAATGGCCAGTCACGCGCATCTAAAAATTGGTTTTTGATAATATTACCGACCAATAAGTTGCGTGAACCACCCAAGATATCTGCCACGTAAAACATACCCATCGCTGGCAATAATACCAACAGCACACCTGAAATAATTCCGGGCGTAGTCAAAGGCAATACCACATGCCAAAAAGTCTGAGTTTTTGATGCGCCCAAGTCTTGCGACGCCAGCAGCATATCATTGCGTAGGTCGGTAAAAACAGCATATAGCGGCAACACCATAAATGGGAATAATAAATAGGTTAGTCCCGCAATCACCGCGCCTTGGGTATATAAAATATCAATAGGACTATCAATAATACCGATAGCCAGTAAAAACTTATTGATTAAACCGTTATTGGCAAACAGTAATTTAAGCGCATAAGTACGTACTAAAGAGTTGGTCCAAAATGGCAGTATCAGCATCATCATTAATAGCGGTTGCCAACGTGGTTTGGCTTTGGATACCAGCCAGGCAAAGGGATAGCCAAGTACCAGGCAAATGACGGTAGTAATACCTGCCATCCACAATGAGTGCATAAAGACCTCGAAATACAGCGGATCAATCATGCGCACATAGCTGTTGATGCTAACCGGTAGACTAATAAAATCACTACTGTCACGGGTCAAAAAACTGACCGCAATAACCAATAAATTCGGCAATAGCGCAAAGAGGAGCAGCCAACCCCAAATCAGCCACAGAGTCGCGGTACGAAAAGGGCTTTTATTACTTAAACTTGTGCGCGCCATTAGCTTATACCCTTTTGGACAGTCGTGCTAACGGCCTTGCCACTATTAATGTCACTGTCAGACTCATTATCGGTCTTATCATCAACAGAGTTATCATTTGGTAAGACCCATTCCCAACCATCGACCCATGAAACTTTGACCGCTTCATTCAGCTTATAATCAAAACTCGGATCGTCCTCATCAAAAAACTCAGAAGCCTTGATGATATGGCCGTTCTGTAGCTCAATAATAGAGTCTAAAGTACTGCCTTTATAGTTACTCTCAATAACGTGGCCAAGTAGTCCGCTATGGGCACTGTCATCGACTTCATAAATACGTAAATCTTCAGGGCGCAATAGCAGATTAACCATATCACCAACTCTTATCTCGTTTGCAAAGTCAGGACGGCGTAGATTGCGTAAGGTGGTTGGGCCCTCTTGCGCTTGCGACTCACAGACTTCCACGGCAATGCGGCCGTTGGTTACCTGGCCATCGCGATCTGGCTGATCTGGATAAACGCCCCGTACTTCTGCCTTAAAGAGATTGGTCTCACCGATGAATTTGGCGGTAAATAAATTTGCTGGGGTTTCATAAATCTCAATTGGGGTGCCAATTTGCTGAAACTTACCATCTTTCATCACCGCAATGCGATCTGACATTGACAGCGCTTCTTCTTGATCGTGAGTAACAAACACAAAGGTAATACCTAGCTCGCGTTGCAAGCGCTTGAGCTCTGACTGCATTTGCAAACGCAGTTTATGATCGAGCGCTGACAGGGGTTCATCCAGTAGTAGTAATTTAGGACGATTGATGACGGCGCGCGCGATAGCAACCCGTTGCTGCTGACCGCCGGATAAATCTTGCGGCTTGCGGTTGGCCAAATGGCCAAGTTGTACCATCGCTAGAATATCGCGGACGCGCGTTTGAATCTCGTCTTTGGGAACTTTTTTGATTCTAAGACTATACGCAACATTTTGTGCCACGGTCATATGCGGAAATAGCGCGTACTGCTGGAATACCGTATTCACTGGACGTTTATCGGCTGGCAACCCAGCCATTTGTACGCCCTCTAAATAAATGGCCCCCGCTGTCGGCTGCTCAAAACCTGCAATTAGGCGCAGCAAGGTAGTCTTACCGCACCCTGATGGCCCAAGTAGAGTCAAAAACTCACCACGCTTAATATTCAGATTGATGTCTGTTAATACTTCAGTCTCATCATAGGTCTTTTTTAGCCCGGTCAATTGTAATAGCACATCAGTCGCCATGGTATCGATGGTATCGATGGTATCGATGGCATCGATGTTATTAGTGCCAGAACTGGCATGAGAGGGCATAGCGGTTGCAGGCACGTTTGCAGGGGAGTCAGGCATGAGATAAATTCCTAAAATACCAAGGTATTAGTACCACTTGAATAGGGCTGTCGATAGCGAGCGCGGTATAAGCGGTATAAAAAGTGCTTTGGTATAAGTGTAAGCGCGGTCTAATAGCTGCGTATTATAACAAACCATCGCTAACTATTAGTGCAAGTTCGTTACCAATTACGCAGGCTATAGCGTGGTCATTGATATGATTGGTATGGCTTCTCATCGAAAGCAAGAGGCGACTACACGTAGAAAATATTCTTGGGAAAGTAAATTTTTTAATATTTCCTTACTTTTATTCCTATACAATCATTTTAGGGCTAAAAATTTTTAGTTAAAAAGAGTTAGTCTAATAATCGTTAAAGCCACTTATTATTTTTATCACTCAGTATCCTCAAGGACACCTCATGACTGCTAATACGCGCCCAAAAACAGGTCAAGAAGCATTGGAGCTTCTTAAAGAAGGCAACACCCGCTATGTCGACAGTCTTAACAACGCTGATCCGATGATGCAAAAGCGGCCAGAGTTGGTTAAAGATCAAGACCCTTTGGCCATTATCTTAGGCTGCTCTGATGCACGCGTGCCGGTAGAGATTGTTTTTGATCAAGGTTTAGGCGACCTGTTCGTCATTCGTGTGGCTGGTAATGTGGTCGCGCCTTCACAAATTGGCTCAGTCGAATTTGCAGCCGAGGCGTTTGGTACCCAATTGGTCGTGGTACTTGGGCATTCACAGTGCGGCGCGGTGACCGCCTGTGTGGAGGCGCTGATTAATCCGGATCAACATTACTCACCCAATCTACAATCTATCGTCGATCGTATTCGCCCCAGCGTTCATAACTTGCACGAACTGGCCACTGCTAATGGTCAAGATATCGATACTGATCAACTGGTTGATCGCTCAATCCGTGCCAACGTGCGCATGTCCGTCAGCCAGCTTAAGCATGGTTCGCGCATTTTAGAGGACTTATCAAGTAATGGGCAGCTGTTAATTGTCGGTGCTGAATATGATTTAGAGACTGGCAAGGTACGCTTTTTAGACAGCTAGTTGATATAAATAAACTCCATAAGTTTATAACACCCTATCAATAAAATTTTTTTTAACTATGATAGGGTGGATATCTGTCCTGTTATTGGTTTGATGTCATCGATCCTTTTGCTGAGTTTTATTTAGTGATAAGACGGATTTTATAACAAGACAGTGCATTCACTTTATTTAATACATTTTTATAATTAGGATAATAATATTTATGTCTAACTCTACATCGGATTCAACCTCAATCAGCCCCCAACCTGACAATAGTATTCGGGCGGCTGGTGTTCAGCCTATTGCGGCGATAACCAGTGGTTTTACTTTTAACCACACTATGTTACGGGTAAAAGATCCCGCCAAATCATTAGAATTTTATACCGGTGTGCTAGGCATGACATTATTAGCGGTAAAGAAGTTTCCTGAAATGGAGTTTGATCTTTATTTTCTCGCAAAATTGACCGACGACGAGCGTGATAATCTACCAGCTGGTGATGACTTAGCGATTTATACTTTTCGTCAGCGCGGTATTTTAGAACTGACTCATAACTACGGTACCGAAACCCAAGATGACTTTAGCTATCATAATGGTAACCAAGAGCCGCAGGGTTTTGGCCACATTTGCTTTAGTGTACCTGACCTGCCTGCCGCAGTAGCTTGGTTCGATAGCCATGAGGTGGCCTTCAAAAAACGTCCTGAACAGGGCAGCATGAAAAATATTGCCTTTATCGAAGACGTTGATGGCTATTGGATTGAAATTGTACAAGCGGACTTGATGGGCTAATTCATTGATACCGCCGGCATCAATATACCGTTGCCAATACGTACACTGGACTTGAGCGACCCTTCTGTAAGAACGGTCGTCAATAAGCTGAATAAGCAAGATAGTAATAGTGAAAATATCTTGAAGTTGTTTTTACTTGTTAATCTTTTTAGTTCAAAATAAAAAACCGCCAATATCTTGTATATTGGCGGTTTTTTACGTGCTAAACGATGGTCTGTTTGCCGCGTTATAGGTTCTATCGTTAACAGTAAATAGACAATACCCAGTTAGATATTAGTCCTCTTTTTTTACTTGGTAGTCATCGTGGCAAGACTTACAGCTTTTACCAACAGCGCCGAAGGCAGGCCTAAAACCGTCAACGCTAGTCGCTGTCTGTGCAGCATTGTTCAGCTCAGCGGTTGCCTGTTGAAAGTTCTCTGACTTAGTGCGGAAGTCATCAGCATTTGACCAAACGGCTTCGGTAGCATTACCAACGGCTTCTTGGTCCTCAAAATGACGCCAAGGGCTTTTAGACTCCTTGGCTAAGAAGGCGGCTTGCTCTTTGACTATTGCCGCATCAAAAGTATCCGGCGCTTTCATCATATCACCCATGACACCCATCGCATCGCCATAGTTTTTCATTATGTTTTGACGTGCTTTGACATCAGGGTTAGCAGGGGCACTACAAGCAGTTAGACCCAGTAAGGCGGTCATTAAAGTGATACCAACAATAGAATTTAACGATTTATTACTGTGAATCCGTGACATGTGTAGACTCCCTTATATGTGGCTTTTCATAAGATGCCGAAGCAAATAAATGCTCGCCAACAAATTAAATCACTGCCATTAAATGTTTTAAAATAAAGTTTTAAAACGACTGGTTTTCTTAATTTTTTCTTTGTTAGCAGGTTGTTAAAAGTATTGCCAAAAACGTAACTGTGACAGCTATAAGTAATGTACGTGAGTCACGTGCTGTATGTAAACAAATTTCATCCAAAATCCAATATAAGAATAAGGTTCTACCTACTAGGTTGGTAGTGGTTAAAGCAACTCCTAAAAAACCGACTAAAATTATTTATACATCATGAAAAACTATAAACACATATGAAACTTATATAAGTAAGGTCAGCTATCACAGCTGACCTTACTTACGGTGTAGCCGTTGTTTGATTGAGAACGGGTCTAGTCACAAACAACACACTACCGTTCAACTAGGCTTTGTTTATAGGTACGAAGCGCTATAGTTGTGAAAATAAGTAGTCCAGTAAAACATTTGTTTGTTTAATTAGTCTTTGATTATGCCAATAAGGACTATAAAGTCAACCAGTCTTGCGGTTTTAGATAGTAATTAGTCAATTCAAACTCTGGCGTGCCTTCAACAGGTTCAAAACGATAATGCCAGCTGGCAAGAGGGGGCATACTGACTAAAATTGACTCAATACGGCCGTTACTTTGTAGCCCAAACAAAGTACCGCGGTCATAAACTAGATTGTATTCGACATAACGACCCCGACGATATAACTGGAATTCACGTTGCTCTTCAGTATAGGGCGTATCTTGACGCTGCTCAAAGATCGGTAGGATAGCGTCAAGATAACCATTGCCGACTGCTTTCATAAACTCAAAGCAGGTCTCAAAGTCCCAGCCACGGCTTTCAGTATTGACATCATCATAGAATAGACCACCGATACCGCGCTGTTCATCACGATGACGCAGATGGAAGTATTCATCACACCACTGCTTAAAATCAGGGTAGATACTGTCGCCAAATGGCACACAAAGGTCATGACAGACTTGATGCCAATGCACGCAGTCTGCCAATACTGGATAAAATGGCGTTAAATCAAAACCACCACCGAACCACCAAATAGGATCTTCGCCCACTGCCTCAGCGACAAACAAGCGTACGTTCGCATGACTGGTTGGAACATTAGGATTTCTCGGGTGGACAACCAGTGAGACTCCCATCGCTTGCGCTCTGCGTCCGGCAATATAAGGATGGCGTGCAGTCGCTGAAGCTGGCAAGTTATGGACATGAATATGACTGAACATGACGCCTGCTTTTTCGATCACCTTGCCATCTGCCAAAATACATGAGCGCCCGCCACCGCCCTCAGGACGTTCCCAATCATCAGGAATAAAGGTGGCATGATCACCGGTATTACCAGAGTCAGACATAGATTCCTGTGTCTCCAACGCCTGACAGATACGTGCTTGTAAATCGACTAAAAAATCACGCACCTGCGTGATGTCATTAGCTGTTGGAACGATTGGATTTGAATCAAGAGGATTATTGGCTATACCGCTAGCTGCATCATCGGTCGGCTTGTTATTTACATTGGGAATGGTCATAAAAATATCTATAATAATGATTTATGTGATGTGTGATGTGAATAGTAACGTTATTTATTATGGTGCTTTTCTGTATAGAGCTCTTTGTCGAGTAAATGCCCCATGCGATCACGCTTGGTTGCCAAATAGCTGGCATTGATATCATTAACGCCCACCACCAGCGGCACGCGTTCAACCACATTAATACCATTTTCGGTTAAATAAGCGACTTTATCTGGATTGTTGGTGATAAGGCGTACCTCATTAACACCGATATGTGCCAGCATTGGCCCACACATCTCATAAGTACGCGCATCAGCGGGCAACCCTAACATCAGATTAGCATCTAGGGTATCATGGCCTTGTTCTTGTAGGGCATAGGCGCGAATTTTATTGGTCAACCCAATACCACGGCCTTCTTGACGCAAATATAAAACAGCGCCACAGCCAGTCTCTTGGATTGCCTGCATGGCGGTATTGAGCTGGGCACCGCAATCACATTTTAACGAGCTAAAAGCGTCTCCTGTTAAGCACTCAGAATGAATACGTATCAGTGGAATGAGGGGCTCTGCCAGCTTATGATCGCCATTATTATTGGCCATGGTAGTAGCGATGGCGCTATCTACAACCGGTAAACCGACCGTAAGCATTACGTGCTCTTGACCGTCTTCATTTTCAAAGATATGAATATCAAACTCGCCGTGACGAGTAGGTAATTTGGCACTGGTAATAAATTGATATGACATTAATGTCCTGCATAAGCCGATCATCGTGGCGGTAGAGGGGTCTGGCATAGCCATGTTATAATAGCTATGTCGTGATAACCATATTATTATGGCTAGTGTTTATTAGTATAACCTGTTCGTAAGAATAGCACGCTTAGTGAATTTGCGATAAAAACACACAAAGTTCACAGACTACTCACGATGATTAAAGCGGCCGTTTAAAAAAAATGCTATTATGCCATACTATTTTGGAGGATACAGTGACAAGTCTTTGTCCTTAAATTACTGTATCGTCATTAACGCCTAATATTGACCAAATATAACAAGATATAATGATTGGTGGCACTATAGTAAACACCTAGTAATAAAATAAAATAAAATAAAAAGACACATCGTAATTTATTATGAGCTGGTAGTCAGTTTAACGTCGCTTGTAGTTAAATTTACGGTTATATAAATCTCAACCCCATAAATCTCAACCCCATAAATCTCAACCTTATAAAATAGTATTAAAAACTTTATTAACGTAGCCGTATCAATACGATAACGGTGCATAATGATATGGCAAGATAGCATCTTGTCAGTAGATGAGTAGGTATCGTACGGTTTATGCAGCAGTCACCTCTTTCCTCACAGTCTCGGTCACCAACGTCGTCACATGGGCCATCTGCCTCTGATTCTGCTGCACATCTATCAAGTTTGCAACAGACATTCACTCAGATTCCACGTGAGCGCCCTCGTACACCCTTGCTTGACGCTATTGACGCGCCTCTTGATCTTAAAATATTCACCACTGCTCAGCTAATAAACTTGGCTGATGAGCTGCGGCTGTTCCTGTTGTATTCAGCGGGTCAAAGTGGGGGACACTTTGGGGCAAATCTAGGCGTGGTTGAGCTGACCATTGCGCTACATTATTTGTTAGATACGCCCCAAGACCAGATTGTTTGGGATGTGGGTCATCAAGCTTATGCTCATAAAGTCTTGACTGGTCGCCGTGATCAGCTGGGTAGCATACGTGCCAAAGGCGGCTTGACGGCTTTCCCTGAGCGTATAGAGTCTGTCTATGACACTTTTGGGGTTGGACATTCATCGACCTCGATTTCAGCCGGCCTTGGTATGAGTCTAGCGCTACGCTACCAAGGGCGTGCGCAGACAGTCGCTTGTGTGATTGGCGATGGCGCTATGACAGGCGGTATGGCCTTTGAAGCGATGAATGATGCGGTGCAACAGGACGCTGATCTATTAGTGATTTTGAATGATAATGATATGTCGATATCCTGCTCTATTGGTGGGTTTTCACGGCATTTAGCGATGCTGTGGGAGTCAGGGTATCAGGTTAATATTTCAGAGTCAGGTGCCCCCGTATTACGCCAACGTCCAATTATGCAGGCTTTTACTAGACGTAAGCGTCATAAAGAACAACGTGATGTAGCGCAATTAGAAGATAATTTATTTAAAGCGATTGGCTTTACTTATTTTGGTCCATTCGATGGCCATAACATCCCTGAGCTATTGCGCGTTTTATCATTAGCGAAACAAGTTAAAGGCCCAGTCCTAGTTCATATTTATACCACTAAAGGTAAAGGTTTTGCGCCCGCTGAGGTAGACCCAGTCGGTTATCACGCGATTAGTAAATTACCTGTTGAAGACAGCCGTGAGCTAGTAGACAGCCATGAGCCAGCAAACAGCCATAAGCCAAAAAGCACGCCTGCCTTAAAATACTCACAAGTATTTGGACAGTTTTTATGTGACACAGCCGCTCAGGACGATAGGCTACTAGCGATTACTCCGGCTATGGAAGAAGGTTCGGGGATGATCGAGTTTGCCCGTCAGTTTCCAGAGCGGTTTTTTGATGTGGCTATTGCCGAGCAACATGCCGTCACGTTGGCTGGTGGTATGGCAACGCAGGGTGTCAAGCCGATCGTAGCAATCTATTCGACATTTTTGCAGCGTGGCTACGACCAGCTTATTCATGATATTGCGCTACAAAATCTTGATGTGACGTTTGCTATCGATCGTGCCGGGCTAGTCGGTGAAGATGGTGCGACTCACGCTGGCGTATTTGATTTTGCATTTTTGCGCTGCGTCCCTAATATGCTGATTGCGGCGCCCAAAGATGAAAATGAATGCTATCAGTTACTCAACACTTGTTATGAATACCAAGGGTGTACGGCGGTACGCTATCCACGTGGTAGTGGTACGGGTGCGACAATTATACGCCCCGCGCAATACTATAAAGTCGGTCAAGCGCTGATAGAGTCAACCTTAGGCTCTAAGAATGCGCCAATTAAATTAGCGCTGCTCGCATTTGGCACCATGGTCGCAACCGCGCAGCACGCTGCAGAAATATTGACCGCTGCTCGTTTAGAGCCAGGTACTCATGAAACGTCTACTCTTGAAATAGACCATAATATAAATGATGCTGTCGACAACTGTCAGGTGCAAGTGGTGAATATGCGCTGGGTGAAACCTTTAGATGTTGAACTATTAGAGCGCTTGCTGGTGCAAGGAATCACTCATATTGCAACTTTAGAAGAGCATATGATTATGGGCGGTGCAGGCAGTGCCGTAAATGAGTATTTGCTTAATGAGTCTGCTGCCTTTAAGAATAACCGTCCGGCAATCTGTAATATTGGCATTGCCGACCGCTTTTTAGCGCATGGCTCGCAAGCTGAGCAATTAGCAGATTGTGGTTTGGATGTTGTCGGTGTCGTTAAGCAGCTTCAGCGCCTGCTGTCATAAGTTAGGATTTATTTTAAAATCGTTTTACCGTAAAAGTATTAAGTTAAATAGATGAAAATAACGCCTGCTAGCCGTAGGTGCTGACTGTTTTAAAACTTGCGCTGTGTGATGGCAACCATTAATGATGGTTAGCTTGGTGAGCACGACGATTTTTTTCGTCTCTACTTAATATTTTTAGTACAATGACGTTAAGATTTTTGAGAGCGTGCAAAAATGGTGTGAGACAATGGCCAGTTGGCAAGTTGCAAACACCAGATTAGCATTATTAATTGGTATTATTCGTTCGTTTTATTCATTCATCAAGCAAATAGGTTATTTATGGAACCCATGGTCGTTATCGCAGCGCGTGCTGCCGAAAAAGTCGGTAAAGAGATTTTATACGCGCATCAAAACCGCCACAAAATTGAGCTGGATATCGAATCCAAAGGCCTTGATGGACTGGTTACGCGCATTGACCGATTTAGTGAAGAGCTGACCATTGAGACCCTGAAAGCCAGTTATCCAAACCATTCGTTCTTGGGTGAAGAGTTTGGTATGGAAGAGGGTAAAGGCGAAGATGCTGACTGGTGCTGGATTATTGATCCGTTAGATGGCACCAAAAACTTTGTTCATGGTGTGCCACAATTCTGCGTATCTATTGCAGTGCAGCATAAAGGTGTCACTCAGCATGGTGTGGTCTATGACCCCGTTCGTGATGAAATGTTCTCTGCCAGTCGTGGTAAAGGCGCGCGTTTAAACCAGCGCCGTATCAGCGTTAGTGAGCGCAAAACTCTCGAAGGTGGTCTGTTTACGACTGGTCATCCACTTGAGCGTAAGCGTAATGGCGAAGTTATTTCTTACGCTAAAGAACATTTTGAAAGCCTACAAAAAGTCTGTGAAGCGGGCGGTCAAATTCGTCGTTTAGGCTCAGCCGCATTAGATTTGTGCTATGTCGCGGCCGGTCGTTTTGATGGTTACTTTGAGATGTCTATTAAACCGTGGGATATCGCGGCCGGTGAGCTTATCGTTACCGAAGCACGCGGTGTGGTTGTCGATCATACTGGCGCCCATGATTCTATGAAAACCGGTTCGATCTTTGCCTGTAATGTGAAGTTGCTAAAACCATTGATGCAAATAGTCGTACCGACATGGCGTGATGCGGTATAAGTAGTCACCTTTCAAAATTTTAGTGTTAAAAAAAGCTGACTTCCTATTGGAGTCAGCTTTTTTATTGTGCTGCTATTAACACTATCATAATGAATAACTACTAAAGTCATTCAGGCAACTCTAACGGCTTCTCTTTACTGACATGTTCCAATAACTCTAGTTCTTCATCAATCAAGGTCAACATATCTTGCACATGCGGTAGCAGCTTACTACAGGCGATAATCCCAAATTCAATTTTATCCAAATAGCTGGCAAGGGTAATGTTGATTCCTTGGCCGTTAAATATAATAGAGGCGGGATACAAGGCCTTGAGTGGTGCGCCATTCCAGTACAGCGGCTTTTTGGAGCCAGGAACGTTAGAAATAATGAGGTTAAAGGCTTGTCTTTTGGGGAACAGACCGGTCAACAAGTTGAAGCCTCCCCAGGCATAAGAGATAGCGCTGTAGTTAATAACCTGTGCTTGATTCATCCGGCTAAAACGGCGTTTACCACTATTCATGCTACGGTGAATCAGCTGTAGTCGGCTTATAGGATTATCCAAATGTGTGCCTAAATTGGCCAATAAAAATGAAATCTGATTACCATTTGAGCTGTCATCACGGCGCAATGAGATCGGCACAAACGCAATGAGTGGCTTACTTGGTAAGGCGTCCATCGATAACAAGTAACGGCGAATAGCGCCTGCGCACACTGCCAAAACCACATCGTTCATACTGACACCCAGCTCATGAGCAATATTGCTAAAGCGTTGCATCTCATAAGATTGTGCGGCGATTCGCCTAGAAGCTGAGATACGCTGATTAAAGATACTCATTGGTGCATCGAAGGTACCGACATAATCGTCATCACCATGATGTTTGATATTGTCCAATAGCTCGGTAAACACGGGTTTGATAGTGGACAGTTGCTCTTTAATAATGCGTCTCACAGAGCGAGCAGCGGGAATTAAGGCATCAACTTGGTTACGATGGCGCGTCATTAGCGACCACACCGGCAGAGTCATGGGCTCGGTTGGGGACTGTGACAGCGACTTTTGAATAAGGCGCATGGCCGCGATGCCGTCAACTAAGGAATGATGAATTTTAAAATATAATGCAAAGCGTTCTGGGCTATCGTCGGACTCGGGCACAATACCTTCGATAACCTGACATTCCCATAATGGCATGGCACGATCTAGCAAGCGCCCATGCTCTCTTGAAACGTACGTGAGCAGCTCGCGGACGCGCCCTGGTTTGGGTAGGGCGATATGGCGAAAGTGATGCTCAACATCGAAGTCCTCATCTTGTTCCCAAAACAATAGATGCTCGAGCACCTGGTTAAATGGGAAACTTGGCGGCACCGTAGACGTTTGCATCTGCTTTACCAACTGATAGACAAAATTGCTATCAGCGTCCTGTGCACCTGCTGGTAATTCGAATAAGAATAAACCACCAACGTGCATGGGTTGTTTACGCGACTCAAGAAGTAAGAATAATTGATCAACTGCCGTCAACAATCGCATGGCGTGTCCTTTAAGGTCAATGAGCTGTGCGTTATAAGTGGCCATTATGACGGCGCATCAATACCAACAGCGGTTAAGTTAAGTTTTTTTAGTATTCCATTACTCGCTTTTTATTATTAAATTTTCCCTATTAAACGGTCATTAAAAAGACTATTAGCTGACAGCTAATCACTTAAAAAATGGCTACTCAAAAATTTATGACAGCAAGCTATGAAGTACTTATTTTACTGAAAAAAGTATCCGGTCTGCGGTGAGCTGGCATGTGCTATTTTACGCATCGGCATACGACCTGCCAAAAACGCCTCACGACCTGCCCAAATAGCGTGTTTCATTGCCTGCGCCATCAGTACTGGATTTTGGGCATTGGCAATCGCTGAGTTCATCAGTACGCCATCACAGCCAAGCTCCATAGCAATTGCTGCATCCGAGGCGGTACCAACACCAGCATCTACCAGTACAGGGACTTTAGCATTTTCTATAATCAAACTGAGCGTATGGCGATTGAGTACACCAAGGCCAGAACCGATCAAGCTACCAAGCGGCATAATGGCCACACAGCCCATACTCTCTAATTCTTGGGCGACTATCGGATCGTCCGAAGTATAAACCATCACTTCAAAGCCATCATCAATTAATACCTTGGCCGCTTTAAGGGTTTCCATTATATTAGGATAGAGGCTTTTTTCATCGCCCAATACTTCCAGTTTAACGAGGTTATGACCACCGAGCAGCTCGCGGGCGAGCTTGCAGGTACGTACTGCGGTTTCGGCATCGAAGCAACCAGCAGTATTAGGCAATATAGTATATTTATCCGGTGAAATGACATCAAGCAGGTTAGGCTCATCCTTGTTCTGGCCAATATTAGTACGGCGGATGGCGACAGTCACTATCTCCGCTGCCGAGGCAGCTATCGCTATGCCAGTTTCGGTCATGTCTTTATACTTGCCCGTACCTACGAGTAACCGTGACGAAAACGTCCGACTACCAACGGTAAAGGTATCTTGAGCAAGAGAGATGGGGTTGGCAGCGTTAACCGCAGATGAGGTCATGACTTGTGACATATGTGGAACCTTAATAACAAGTGAGCTATAAAAGATAAAAACTTAAAATAAGAACAAACATCAAGGTAAGATATCAAGGATAAGGGGCAAATGACATCTTCAATGCAAAAATAAATCAGCATCGTAAATGGTATGTTAGCTGAGCAAAACAAAATGTTAGTATAACAAACTCATGCGGGCTTACTTATGTTGTTTATTAGATTTAATCCTTTAAGCGCTCAACGTTTTTTATATTAGATCCACCACGCTTTCTCACTTATCAGGTCGCCTCTATGATGCAACTGCCGTACAGTTTCGCAAAACGCCATCAGCTGTTGGCTATTCTTGCTATTGATCCTGCGCTGCCGCCAACACTGATATTGACTACAGCAACGCCGTTATCTGCCATCAATGAGGCCGTACGGTTTTTGCAGCAGCAAGGCGTCCGCGGTATACCTACTTACGAAAGTGTCGGTTCAGATGCTTTCAAAAAGCGCATGAACGCGGCCTACGCTGGCAATACTGGCGAATCACAGCACATTGCCGCTGGGCTTGAAGATCACCCTGACCTTGATAGCTTAGCGGATAGCGTCCCTGAAACTGCAGACTTGATGGATCAGCAGGATGATGCCCCCATTATTCGCCTGATTAATGCGTTGCTATCAGAAGCTATTCGCCTTAACGCCTCAGACATTCATATTGAAACTTTTGAGAAGCGATTGGTAGTGCGTTTTCGGGTCGATGGCGAACTCAAAGAAATCATCACACCCAAACGTCAACTGGCCCCATTATTGGTGTCGCGTATCAAAGTCATGGCCAAACTCGATATCGCCGAAAAGCGCGTGCCGCAAGACGGACGTATTAGCTTAAGACTTGCCGGGCGCGAAGTCGATGTGCGGGTATCTACTTTACCTTCCAGCTTCGGCGAACGGGTAGTGATGCGTTTGTTGGACAAACAAGCCGGTCATCTTAATATGACGTATCTAGGATTGCTAGATAACGATTATAGTGAGCTTAAACGCTTAATTCATCGACCTCATGGCATCATCCTAGTGACTGGCCCTACAGGTTCGGGTAAGACCACTACCTTATATGCTGCTTTGACTGATCTTAATGACCAAACGCGTAATATTTTAACCGCCGAAGATCCCATTGAGTTTCAATTGGATGGTATTGGACAGACCCAAGTCAATAACAAGGTCGATATGACCTTTGCTAAAAGTCTGCGCGCAATGCTACGTCAAGATCCAGATGTGGTGATGGTGGGTGAGATTCGTGATATTGAAACTGCTGAGATCGCGGTACAAGCATCATTAACCGGTCATTTGGTATTATCGACTCTGCATACTAACACGGCTATTGGCGCGGTGACTCGTCTGCAAGATATGGGTATTGAGCCGTTTTTACTATCGTCGTCACTGATTGGCGTGGTCGCGCAGCGCCTGGTACGTACCCTGTGTCTACATTGCCATACGTGGCAACAGGCAGATCCTGAGCAAGCAAAATTATTTGCTGAAATTGGTATTGTGTGTGAGGGTGTAGATTTGGTAGAAACCGCAATCAATCTGCCCAGAGCCGTTGGCTGTGATAAGTGTAATCAGTCCGGCTTTAAAGGCAGAACCGCAATATATGAAGTGGTCCCTGTTGATGATGCATTGCGACGGATGATTCATAGCAATACCGCAGAATATGAATTAGAAGCCTATGCACGGCAACAGACCCCATCCATTCGTGCTGATGGTTTGCATAAAGTGATAGCG
Organism: Psychrobacter sp. PL15; assembly: GCF_035984995.1. NCBI lineage: Bacteria > Pseudomonadati > Pseudomonadota > Gammaproteobacteria > Moraxellales > Moraxellaceae > Psychrobacter > Psychrobacter sp. PL15. Next base: position 238,971 of record NZ_JAXCIB010000004.1, on the reverse strand, counting down.
GGACGTACTACCTTAGAGGAAGTATTGCGGGTGACCAAAGAAAGCGCCTTAACTGATGACGCTATTCTTTGATAAAGTGATTGGTTAAAAAGAGTCTATAGAGTAATTGGTCAGCATCGCGCTACATATCGATAATATTAGACTGTTGAGCGTGTGCTGCTATTGCCGCTTGATAAGCGGCTGTCTCTAGGAATTAATTTGTTGTATTCGCACTAACGTTTTCATTCTCACCTTTATAGTCATCAATGTTCTGAGTAGTCGATGAGGCATTGTCTTTTTTGCCTTGGCGACGCGCTTCTAGCTCAGCTTTAGGTACCCAGGCCCAGGTCATTTCAACAGTGATGGGGTCACGATCACTATCAGACTCGCGGTCATTTATGACACAGGGAATGACCATTTCGCCTTTAGGCGTATTCAAGATATCTAAGCGTTGCTCGTCAGACAAAGTAGCAACAGCGGCAACTTGACCTTTTTTAAGTGGGCGATAAAAATTGACTGAGTACGACTTAACCAATAGCACTCGATCAGAAGGTAGGTTCAGTCCCAATATAAAACCAGTGGCAGTCTCGGCCAGTAGGGTAATGGCAACCGCATGGATAGAGCCAATATGGTTTTGGACTGCTTTGCTATTATTTAGACTGACCACCACTTTATTAGGGTCTACTGTTTCGTAATAAACACCAGTCGTGCCCACATACGGTACGACCTTGCCAAAGGCTTTGGATAAAATAGTAGAGCGCGCACCCGTAGGTAAATACTTAGTGACCGATAACAACTTGGTAAATTGATTGTTTATGGGTTTGAGCGTACTGTTTGGTTCTGCAGTTGGACTGAGGGCGTCAGATATCTTGGCTGGTAATTTAGTAGACAGCTTGGCTGGTAACTTTTTTAGTAATCCTGACATACAAAATTCCTCAACTTGAATTAGGGGGCAATCGCTTAAATAAAACAGGCATTTAGATAAAACAGGGGTTGAGCAGAGTTCAACGATAATACGATTGATCAAAAATAATCAACTGATATTAACTTTTGGCCGTTATATCGAACTCGATACAGGGTCAAGATAGCATCTATGCTCTAAGTAACTGTCTTTTGAGACCGCTTAAGGCTGTTGTTAACTATGGTACATTAACTTAAGCATGCCTGCTATTATTACCATAAACTGCTACAGTCATAAAATAATAGTAAGGTAACTGATAGTAGTGGACGTGTAGAAATGTATCTGGATGGCTCTTGAGTGTCATCTGCCACCGTACATAAAAATGATCGTTAGCTGGTATATGGATTGGAAGGACAAGGCTCAAATTCTTTGTTCGCAAGCCCCCAAGCCTGCTGGCTTACCCCTACAACATCGCATCGGTAATCTTATCAAAAAACAGTATGCATATTTTTACTGCTTTGTTTTTAACCCTTTTTCAGCGCTGAGTTAAGTTATGAATGACCTGTCCATCAATGACGCTGTAAATATTATTTATACTGGGGTCGCTGGTACTGGTAAAACCTACCGCTTGTTACAAATTGCCAAGCAATACACCGATTATTTTCCTACAGCGGACGATGACCAGATGCTCGCGCAGTTACTACAAGATTTAAGCTGGCGTGACGTATTGTGCTTGATATTTTTAGAATTTAAAACTGAGCATCAGGACCTGGTCAAGGTTCCTGAGATTGTTGCTCACGAATTTTTTATTGCCAAAGCGGCACAAAATTCTCGCGACAAAAACTTAAGCAACACCGCATGGTCAGTGCTGCAAATACACAGTTCTGTAACGTCGCAAACGGTGACTTATAAAAACCGAGCCAGCCAAGCTTATTTCGATAAAGATGAGAGCGGGGCATGGTATCTATTACCAGAGAGTATGGCGCTATTAACGACGTTATCGCAGCAGCTAACAGAATTTAAGCAAGCACAGCTTGACAATACAACCAAGCACAATCAGGGTCTTAGTAAGCAGCGCTTCAGTATGGTTAGCTTTCACCAAGCCTATGGTTATGAAGAGTTTGTAGAAGGCATTCGGCCTGTGATTGGCATCAATAGACAAGCACAAATCAGCTACGACATTCAAGATGGGGCGTTTTTGGCATTGTGTCAGCGCGCTGCTCGAGATCCTGAACAGCGCTATGCAATATTGATCGATGAAATCAATCGTGCCAACGTTTCTCGGGTATTTGGCGAGCTACTCAGTTTGATCGAAGCAGACAAACGCAGCGGATTACCAAATGCGATGCAAGTTAATCTGGCTTATTCTGGGCGTCCGTTTAGCGTCCCTGCGAATGTCGATATTTACGCCACTATGAATACTCAAGATCATTCGTTAGCGCCACTCGATATGGCCTTGCGTCGGCGTTTTCGTTTTATTGACTGTCCGCCGCAGCCAGAGCTATTACCCAGTATCAATGTTTATGAAAATTCGGCAGAGCAGAAGTCAGCAGCGATTGATTTGGCCAAGCTGTTATCTGGCTTAAACCAACGTATTATGCAAACTCTAGGTCAGGAAGCACAATTAGGCCATGCGTTTTTGTTCTCAGTACAGAATTTAAGTCAGCTGCAGTCGGTATTGGTTGAACAGATTATTCCGCAGTTAGCGCAAGCCGCTGGCGGGCAAATCGCCATTTTACAGTACCTGTTTAAAGACGAGCAGCAGCCCTACAGTGCACAGTTTATCCAGGATAACCAGGTGGCGATAGACGACCCTCTCAATAACCAGCCTAATATCAAAGCTCAAGCCCCAATGTTCGCAGGTCAAAATGCCTTTTTAGGCCAGTCGATGAGCACTGGTGGGTATAGAGTTAATCCAGACCTTGTCGCAAAGATGGGTGAGTTCGTGCTGTCCTCTATCTATCAACGCCTGTATTAATCACTATAAATGATGAATAGCAATCAAAATGATTCTGCAAATAAGCCTATGTTAAGTATCGATACTCCTTATACCTCTGATACCCCTTATACCTCTGATGCATTGATCATCACTGTATTCGAGCATCAACGTTTAACCAGTCATGATTTTGCACAAGATTCTGACTTTACATGGCTGCTCACCCAAGAGTTCGCAGTATTTAGTATTAAGCGCCAACGCGGACAATGGCAGCTTAAAGTGGGTCACTATATTGGACTTATTTTACTGCCTAGTGGCCTGACCCTTGAAATATTGCCCAAGCCTGTTGGAGAACAAGGCACACGGCAGCCTAGAAACCACAGTGATATTTTACAGACTCGTCAATGGGTACAGCGTATGCTGTCAGATTTGACTGATGGCAATAACCGCAAGCGGCCTAATACCAAAAATTTAGGTCAATTGAGTAATAATGTAGCGCCTTTACCGATACCAGCACCACCGCTGTCGCAGTGGTTGGTCGCGCAGTTTTTACAGCGTCTGTCTCGTTATCAGCCTATTAAGCATTATCAGGCGCAGATTCATAATCAGTCCTCACTTCAAGGCAAACTGCTCATTAAGGAGCAACTACGGCGCAACGGTACTCAACCGCACAAGTTTATGTGTGAGACTAGCGTCCTGAGCCCAGATATGTTGAGTAATCGATTGATCAAAAGTGCATTGCTGCTAATCGAAGCAATGGTGCAGGGGGGATTAAGCTATGGTCAATCCAAGCTTAAGCACTCAAGTTTTATTGATAATCAAAGCATCAATAATCAAAGCATCAATAATCAAAACATCGATAATCAAAGCACCGAGAATCAGAGCGCCGACAATAAAAATTATTATAAACACCATGCCAGCCCTGATCACAGTTATGCACAAGCAACATTATTTTCTGCAGCATTGTCCCCGTGGCGACAGATTGCAGCGCTTAGTCATCATGAGCGGCGGTCATTAGAGCAGATATATCAGCAAGCAAAGCGTCAACTCAACGCTCAGCCGTTGCAGCAACAGCAATTACAATCAGTGCAGCAATTATTAGACTTGGCCTATTGGTTATTACAGCAGTCAAGTTCAGACTCTGGTAGTGGGATCAATACCCAAACCTTACTAAGACAAGCCATAACACCGCCGCGATTATGTTTATTAATTGATATGAATCAGGCCTTTGAGCAATGGGCCAGTCAGCGTATAGCGAGGATATTCAGTCAGCTTGATCCTGTTTATCAAGCATTATATCAACCGCAACGGCTGTGGCTCAGTGATATGACAGGTCAAGCACGCTTATCTATCCGTCCTGACTTATTGATTTATCATGCCGATGTTAATGACGCTATAGCCGATAATTCGCATATTTGTAGCCGCGTTCACAGCCATGTTATTGATATTAAATGGAAACACTTGTCTCACTCAGGTGCTATCAGCGCTAGTGATGCTTATCAGTTGAGCAGTTATGCGCAGGCCTATCAGGCACAGCAAGTCTGGCTGGTATATCCGGTAACAGACAACACTCGGCAACCGCTAGCGTTAAGTCAACAGAGCTACCTGGATAGTGGGGGTAGCGATAATGCAAGTTACGCTAAGCTATGGCTAATGCCGTTTAATGTCCTGACTGGAACACCTAATGGTTGGCCGCAGCAAAATTTGGACAGCGGCCTAAACAGTGACTTAAACAATGATTTAAACAATGATTTAAACAATGATTTAAACAACGATTTAAACAATGAGTAATGACTGTTACTAGATGAAAACTGCCCTCCCTAACGATACCGCTGAGTAAAATTTTCCCTACTGGAACAGTGTTTCTCTACAGTTATATAAAATTTAGGCAAGTTTATTAAATTAATCAAAAATAGCTGTTGACACAAGCTACCTTACCCTTTAATATGTGCACCTCGATAGCGAGGAACATTAACCAGTTAGCGGCAATGCCAACGACCAGTTAATCAATAAACTATCGAGATAATAGAGTACATCGGAGTGTGGCGCAGTTTGGTAGCGCATCTGGTTTGGGACCAGAGGGTCGTAGGTTCGAATCCTATCACTCCGACCATCTATTTTAAGAGCCTTACAGGCTTTTTTTTATGTATAATGGTTTAGTCTGTGATATTTTAGTATATGTATTTTGACTGTAGCCTGAATATATAAAAAGCCCTTAAGAGCGCCTGTAGCTCAGCTGGATAGAGCATCTCCCTTCTAAGGAGGTGGCCGCAGGTTCGAATCCTGCCAGGCGCACCATTTAGCCTGAAAATCTTGCCTATTATTGGCAATAGTTATGGCGGTTGTAGCTCAGTTGGTAGAGCCCCGGGTTGTGATCTCGGTTGTCGTGGGTTCGAGTCCCATCAGTCGCCCCATATTTTTTATCCCCTCATTTACACAGTCAGTGCCATATTTGGCATTTTTTTGTGCCTGTCTTTTGGCCATAGCGCCTATTTCTACGTTTATATAGTCAATGAAAAGTAATATCGATACATAACCTACTGCTGGCATACGTTTTTCTTGCTTGCTGTGCCTACGCAGACAGAGGCTGCAAAAAGCGTATACCAGCAGTACCGTCGCGTTTTTAAGGTATTTTAACTATATATCAAATGACCTTAATGCTCTAATGCTCTTTTTTTTGAGAACGATTTTTTGAGAGTGATTCTTCGAGAATAAGTCTTTGAAAAGTAGGCTTTGAGGGTATTTTGTTGCCAATCATTTCTTGGAGGCTGCAAAGCTGACAATTTGCTTAGGTTCAGGTACTATATAGTAGTCAGTCGCCTAGGCGGGGTAGCTTGTTTTTATGGTAATACCGTGTCATTCGGGTGACGTTTATTTTCTGCTGGTAATAGTATGCTATGACCCAACCGACCTTTAATCCAATTTTTAAGCCAAGTAGCCAACAAGGCCTTGTTGCGTCTGCTGTAGATGAAGACGAACTTAAAAGTAATCCGTACAATCCAAAGAATGTGCCGCAGCATAAGCAACAAAATAGCCCGCCTATAATACCTGATAAAGCTACTTTATTAGCGCTATTTACGTTGCCGTCTGCTGTGGTGAAATCTACTGAAGCCGCGTCTACTGAAACATTATCTGCTAACAGCGCTTCTGCTCAAATATCTGCCAATCAAAGCCTGACTAATGATACTAGCGAGACTAGTGTCGCAAGCCAACGGGTGGCGCTCTACCGTACGCAGCATCAGCGTACGCAGCTATTATATCTAGCGTCTGCCAATACACGCCCGACTTATTTGGTGCAAACCATCAAAACTCAGTTCGTAGAATATCAGCACTATATGCTTGCACAGCAGCTCGATAAGCGTGGTTTGCTTGATACCGAACCGCTAGAGCGTTTATGGCAACAGTTGCATGTGGTTGATGACATTATCGCTGACATTGTGAGTCATATGCCCGCCCAGCAGCCAGCAGGTTGGCAGCTCGCTACTCAAGATGGTCACAATCCGCTACGCTTTCCTACCGTTGGTAAGCTTAAGCATCCCAAGCCTATCCAAGACCAAGCCAGTCTTAACAGCTATGTGTTGGGTCATTTTGGGGTCAGTAGTTTCACTTATGATCGCGGTTATTATATCGGTCATGTGGTTGGCTATTTATTCAGCTGCTATTTCTTTGCTCATTTGTCTATCAGCTATGGCGTCACTACGCTGGGTGAGCAAGTCGTTGGCGATTATGATTATGCCAGTCTGGAGACCCCGCACATGGTGCGGTTGCTACAAGGGCTGGACAGCTACTGTAAAAAACGTATCTATCAGCTGGCCGTTATCTGCGCCCGCCTCAGTGTCTATGCTACTGATAAGCGTATTGAAAAAATGCTAATCGCTGAGGTCAATGACTTCGATAAAAAATTACAACAACAGCATTTAGATGTGTTGTTATTGCAAGGGTTGATGCCGGATAGTAGCGATTCCACACCGCTGTTCTAAACGTACAAACCCATTGACACTTACTATATTTATTATCACGACATTTATTCTTACGACAATTATCATTACTACATTGAGTACCGCTAAAAATAACCACCCCTGCACTGTTTGTTTTTGACCGCCCTAGGACATCTGCCGCTATGACTGCTTATCATTTTAAAGCGCTTGATGACCAAGGCGGGTCCCAAAAAGGCTTGCTCGAAGGGGATTCTGCGCGGCAAGTGCGTCAGCAGCTGCGGGACAAACACTGGATACCAGTCGAAGTCAGCGCGGTCCATGATAAGCAAAGCCAATATAAGAGCCGCCATAAAAAACCCTCTGCTTATGAGATGGCACTGCTAACTCGGCAGCTGTCAGTGTTGCTGGCGGCCGGTATTCCCCTTGAAGAAACCTTGGCAGCAGTCGCCAAGCAATCGCCAAAAACCCACATTAAGTCCTTAATGCTTGCCGTACGCTCGTACGTCCTAGAAGGCCTAACCCTAGCACGCGCCTTAGAACAAGCCGCTAGCTTTCCGCCCCTATATATCGCCACCATTGCTGCTGGCGAAAAGTCTGGTCATTTGGATCTCATTTTAAATCAGCTGGCAGATTACACTGAAAATCGCTTTGCCCTACAAAAGAAAATCCAAGGCGCCATGGTTTATCCCATAGTGCTGATGGTAATGGCAGTAAGCGTAATCATGGGGCTAATGAGCTTTGTGGTGCCCAAAATTGTCAAGGTATTTGAGCAGTCCGAGCAAGCGCTACCCTTGATTACTCAAATAGTGCTTACCTTGTCAAATGTCATCACTCAGTGGTGGTGGCTAATGCTACTGGTATTAGGTGGTGCGGCTTTTTTGTCTTATCGCTTTGCTCAAACCCAAGCGGGTAAGCTGACCATAGATAGCATCGTACTTAAATTACCGATATTGGCTCGACTTTCTAAAGGTCTCAACGCGGCACGTTTTGCCAGTACTCTTGCAATATTGGTGCGCTCAGGCGTGCCCTTGATAGAAGCATTACACATTGGGGCGGCGGTCACGACCAATCTGCATATTCAAAAAACTATTATCCATGCCGCTGATAGAGTAACGGAAGGCGCAAGCTTGTCCAGCCAGCTTGATAAATCGCGATATTTTCCACCGATGATGGTGCAAATGATCAAAAGTGGTGAGAATTCAGGTGAGCTTGAGAGTATGTTAAGCCGAGCAGCCAACATGCAAGAAGCCGAAGCAACCAACTTCATCAGTACCTTATTGTCGTTACTTGAACCACTGATGTTAGTCTTGATGGGTGTGGTAGTCATGATTATCGTGATGGCGGTGATGTTACCGATTGTGAATATGAACGATCTAGCAGGTTAAGTTCAACTCCGTATTACGCTAAATTCTAATTTTTATTACGTTGCTATTTTAGAAAAGGCTTCTTAGCTGTTACCCTATTATTGTACAATTCTAGGCGTTCAGTTGTGGCTTCTAAAACCTATCCCCTCGCTGTCCTTACGCCAAATTAATTTTGCTATTTATTTCTGATTTAATAATTAATCTTAACCTATATTTAGGTTTCTTAATTTTTTCTTAATGTTGTAGATTGTTGTCTAGCCCCTGCTTTTACTACCAGTCATCTAGTAGTTGAGCTATAGTCGCCGTTATTATGTTTTATTATATTATGTTGCCTGCATTAGATTACTTGTATTAGCAATGAATGTTGTTAGAAACGGCATTCTTCTAATATTATCACTTTTTAAGTACCCATAATTAAGTAATAACTATAGGGTGACGATAGAGTAATAGTAGGGTAGCGCGCTACGATTGAACTATCGCGCAAAGGTGTTATCGAAGGCTATGCAAAGAGCTATATTTTGATATTGATTGGGCAATAATCCGCGGCGAAGAGTAGATAAATACAAAATCATGGTCTATAGTAACAATCGTTTAAGCACTCATCTCTACATTATTTAAGCACCAGCTTCTAACAGTGACGACATCTATTATGACCATGAATACTCAAATCAAACCAAATATTATCGAGCCGTACATGATTAATAATAAGCCGTCTGATTCTGCCATTGACGGTCGCCAAACGCTAGCCCAGATGCATCAAGGTCAGTCTGGCTTTACCTTGATTGAAATTATGGTGGTGATTGTCATTTTAGCCATTCTTGCCGGCCTAGTCGTACCAAAAGTAGTTGGACAAAGCGATAAAGCGCGGGTAAAAACGACAGAGACCGCGCTAGCGACAGTATCTAACGCACTAGACATGTATAAAATAGATAATTCGCGTTATCCCACCACCGCTCAAGGTCTGGATGCGCTCACTACGCCGCCCGCCGACGCCAAAAATTATCCTGAAGGGGGTTATATCAAAGGCGGTTATCCTACTGATGGTTGGGAAAGCGACATGCAGTATGTCGCTCCAGGCAGCGAAGGTCGGCCTTATGATTTGTTTTCTTTAGGGGCTGATGAACAGCAAGGTGGCGAAGGCCAAGATACGGATATTTATGCCCGACTGTAGTGGTGCTTAGCGTTATTTATTATAGACAGCTTAATACTAAATGACCTATCAATAAGCAACTCATTATAAAAAATACAGCAGCAAGTCATTCGTATAAATAAGCTCAGTGGCAAATAACTTGATATCAAGCAACCAAATATCAAATAGTACATCAGTTCGTAACAGGCTATTTAATAGCTAATGAGTACCAACTAATAAGTACTAATCAATAAGTACCAATCAATAAGTACCAACCAATAAGTACCAATCAATAAGTACCAATCAATAAGTACCAATCAATAAGTACCAATCAATAAGGCGTTATTGGTTGGTATTTTTACTATTATACGCCGTGGTAGCAATAGCAATAAACATGACAAGTTCAATACTGCGCTAGACAGTCTTTTGTCCTTAGTGACCCTGCTATCAACAGTAAGTTTTGATTTTAAACATTAACCGTCAAAGGTAGGTATTTATGTCAATTAAGACGCCAGCATTAATAACAGTACCAACAAAAAAACCAGACTCTAAAAAGACTTATGTGCTGGCGCTGGTCATCGCAAGTACTTCGTTGATGACCGGCTTATTAATGACCTCTATGACTACTCAGGCTGCAGGTCTAAGCGATCTATTTGGTAATAATGGCAATACGGCGCAATCGAAGTTTTTGCCTGTTGATAAAGCTTTTCAAGTGAGTAGTCGTTCTAAAGCGATGGCCAAGGGCACGCGTTTATCGATCGCTTTTGATATCACGCCAGGTCATTATGTTTATAAAGACCAGCTCACTTTAAATTTTCCTAAAGGGGTGAGCGCCACCCCGTTTACTTTTAATCAGTCGCCAGTCTCAATTAATGATCCAACTTTTGGTCAGGTACCGGTGTTTACGCAAAAAAGCGTCGTGGCAACCACGACCTTGACCACCAATAATGGTAAAGGGGCGAAGAATGCACCGCTTATTATTGGTTGGCAAGGCTGTGCAGAAGCAGGATTATGCTATCCACCAGTGAAGATTAAAACCACGGTTGATATTACGGTGTCCCGTAAATAAATATTGAATAGGTCGATTCAAATATTAGTAATAAATAGGTAGCCCTTCATGTCCATCAAGACCCCAGACAGCATCCCATTATTAAAAGCATCGTCACTAACTAAAAATGGCCCTGCAAAAAAGTCTTATTTATTGGCATTTGTTATTGCTGGTAGCTCGTTGCTTACCGGACTAACAGCAACGTCAATGACCACCCAAGCGGCAGGGTTGAGCGATCTATTTGGTAGCAAAAAAACCGATACTCAACCTAAATTTTTGCCAGTGGACAAAGCCTTTCAAGTCAGTAGTAGCAGCAAACCTGCCAGTATTGGCACCCGCTTGGCCATTAACTTTGATATCACGCCTGAGCACTATGTCTATAGAGATCAAATTAAGCTAACCTTGCCTGCTGGCGTGACCGCCGGGCCTTTTAGCTTTAGTCAGTCTCCTAAGTCAATTGATGATCCAACATATGGACAAGTAGCCGTCTTTGATCAGGCCAATGTAGTGGCGACCACCACGCTGACCAATAGTAGCGGCAAAAGCGTAAACAATGCGGCGATTGTTATTGGTTGGCAAGGTTGTGCGTATGCAGGCCTGTGCTATCCACCTGAAAAGATCAAAACTACCGTCAATATTGCTGCTGCACCGCAACAGTCCGCGGTAAATAGCGTCGGCACTGCTGCCAGAAACTCTGCAACTAAAAATAATCTTGCGAATAACGCCCAAGAAAACCTTAATTCTGTGAATGGAGTGGTAGCTGCAGGTACGACGACATCAGCAACTACCAATGTAACTGATGCTAATGGCCTCACGTCTGACGCGGGGCAAGCGCTAACCGATGATGAGGTTATTGACTATGCCTTGATAGATGATGATTCTTTAGAATACAGCTCTCTAAATGAAAACACTGTCAATACAATTTCTGGGGCAGATGGTAGCGTATTAGGTGACGCTACTGACGCTACTGACGCTACTGACGGTGATGCTGGCGCAGTCAATAATTTAGTAGAAAGCGATCCGTTCGGGCTGGCTTCTCATCCGTGGTTGGCATTAGGCTTATTGTTTTTAGCGGGTCTGGGCTTGGCCTTGACCCCATGCGTACTACCGATGTTGCCCATCGTCGCTAATATCGTCGCGCGCGAGGAAAACCCAACAGTCAAAAGAGGGGTTATTTTAACCACTAGCTATGCCATAGGGGTCGCCACTGCTTACGGTATCTTGGGGGCATTGATTGCGGTATTCGGCGAGTCATTAGGTATCATCGGCTGGCTACAAAATCCCATTATCTTAATCAGCTTTGCTATTATATTTGTATTACTCGGCCTATATATGCTTGGAGTATTTACGGTTCGTTTACCACGATTCATTACCCGTAAAATGCAAGGCTTAAGTCAAGCGGGTGATAGCAAGCTTGGTAGTACCGGCGGCAGTCTAGTGGCTGGGTTTTTATCCGCCTTGATCGTTTCACCCTGTGTGTCCGCACCATTATTTGGGGCGTTATTAGCCGTTTCTACCATCGGTAGTCCGTTACTAGGATTTGTGGCCTTATTTATGCTGGGCTTTGGCTTATCAGCACCGTTGATATTAATTGGGGCTACCCAAGGGAAAATTATACCGAAAGCTGGCGAGTGGATGAACTGGGTGAAGCAAGGTTTTGCCTTATTGTTATTCGCAGTGGCTTTGTTATTAATCGAGCGGGTCTTTATCTCGCCAGTGATGCTACTGATATGGGCATTATGGTTCATGGTGGTTGCGACATGGGCATGGAGCTGGATCGGTAAAGGCCGAATGCTCACGCAAGCACTGGGCATGGTAGCGGGTATTTGGGCGGCCTGTTTGATCATCGGTGCAGCACTGGGTAATGATGATAGCTTGCATCCGTTAGCGTCATTAGGCGCGGCGTCAATGATGATCCAATCGACTGATGGTCAATCTATAGGTAATAATAAATCGACCGACGAGACTATTACTACCCTAGCACAGTTAGACCTCATTACTGCTGCAAACCCTAAAGTCTTAGTCGATGTCACCGCTGAATGGTGTATTGAGTGCCGTATTATGGATAAAAATTTATTCTATAATCGTCCCGCGCAAATGCAGGGTTGGAAGCTGGTTAAATTAGACATCACTGAGACCAGCGCTGACTCTAAAGCTATTTTAGCGCGTTATCAGCTATTCGGTCCCCCAACGCTACTATACTATCAAGAGGATCAGCTAGTTGCGAAGCAAGTGGGTGAGGTTGGTCGGCAAGAGTTTGAACAGACGTTGACTAGACTCAATAAATAACGCAATATGCTGAGGGATATAGATTGATATAATTGATTCAATATAAAACAGAGCCACTTGTAGTAGCTTGCCACTGGTATAAACTTAGTAGCTTGCCACTGGTATAAACTTTTCTTGCTTGCTGTGCCTACGCAGACAGAGGCTGCAAAAATTTTATACCAGCAGTACCCTAGTGTTTTTAAGGTAGTTCATCTATAAACTATGGCTACCAAGGTATAACGTTAGTTTTTACTCAACCATACCCTTAAGACTATCCAGATAAATTGACTCTATCTCTATGACTATTTTTAATGTGGTAGCTACAGTTGCCAGGCCAACGCAGCATTTATCAATTGGCGTACTGACGGGTTTGCTTGTTATCGTAGTGCTGCTTAGCGCCTGCCAACCAAGCGACTCCGTGTCTGCTGACCAGCAAAACAACCTCCAAGGCAGCACTGACCAACCCGTTAATAATGATGGGGTCAGTGCTGTAGTTGAGGATGATTTATTCTCTGATATCGTTCCTACTTACGCAGACGCACCAACCGATGAGGCGATAGCAAGCGGCGTAGACGTTAATAGAGATGTCAGCGCCATAACGGTTGCTACTGCCTGTCAAAATGAGACGCTAGTAAAGGCTTTTAAAGCACAGCAATCAGACCGACAGGTTAAAGGTTGTGGGACAATTATCAAGACCTTGCCTGACGACAACGACGGTAGCCGCCATCAAAAGATACTGGTCGAGCTTGAGGGGGTTAGTCCGAAGCAGACGGTATTGTTGGTACACAATATCGATTTGGCACCGCGGGTCGCTGAGGTTTCTAAAGGGACCTCGCTGAGCTTTTATGGCGAGTATGTTTATAATAATAAGGGCGGCTTGGTACACTGGACCCATCACGATCCGGCTGCTCGCCATCAAGGCGGCTGGATTGATAGTAATGGCGTACGCTATCAATAATCATTCGAGTATGACAGTTGATTATAGTTGCCTGCATCCCCTATTATCAGCCAGCTGTTAAGTTGCTATCAACTAATTATCAACTAACTATCAACTAACTATCAACTAACTATCAATCAATTCCAAGCCAAAAAATATATCCTATAAAATGACCATAGAATGCTCAATCGCTGCTAGCAACTGGGACACATTTTCGTTACAATAAATCAACAATTTTGAAGTCACTGTTGCTGTTCTCAATATCCAAGTCCTGTTTATTTTCTAGCTCATTTTTACTATCGTTTATTCTATTTCCTATGTTAGCGGTTACGATAACTTTTATGTTAGTTACCTCATATGTTAGTTACCTCATATGTTAGTTACCTCAGATACTCTGCTGGCTGCAATGCCAGTAAGATAAAGGACATCTATGTTTGCCAGTATGAATTCACCGCGCCAAAGCATTAACTATCAAGGTACGCCGACTTATTTAACTATGGCGATTGGTTTGACGCTCAGCTGTTTTGCGTTATCAGCACAAGCAGCCACTAACGATTCATCGAAGGTAGAACCGCTAGCGATAAATGCCTCTGAATCGCCACAGGCCATTTATAAGGGTTTAAACAACCCTAATGCTGACTTTAATGACAGTGAACTGGCTAATGATGCCTTTGTTGCTCAGCAGACTCGATTGTTTTTTGAATGCACTCAAGTGCAGACCAGTGCGGCGCGGCTAGCCTGTTTTGATAAGGTGTCGCAAGAAGGCAAAACCCCAAGTTACACTACTATTAAGCAGCCGGTAGATCTAGTAAAAACCTTTCAAAGTACGCTCTCAGGCAATCCACAAGTAGTATTAGCTGAGAATGTGATTACCATTAATGCTGCTGCAGGCGACGACGCCAAAACCCTGTCGGCGACCAACCAGCCACTCACCCAAGGCAACTTGGAAACGGGTGAGTTTGTCAAAGATGAAGCGCAAATTTTAGAAGAAGTGGGCGTTACTCAAGATGATATCGACAAGTTCAGCGCACTAAGTCTAGCCTATGATTTAGATAAAAACAGTGAGCGTGGCACTTATTCGGTACGTCCGCATCGTCCTATGTATTTGTTACCTTATTTTTATAATTTCAAACCCAACCGCAATCCTGGTAGCCCGACTCGACAGCTAGAAAAGCCTTTCACCTCCAATGAAATGCGCTCTACTGAGCTGAAGCTACAAGTGTCTCTTAAAACCAAAGTCGCTGAGGATTTATTTGGTACCAGCGCTGATATGTGGTTTGCTTATACTCAGCAGTCGCATTGGCAGGTCTACAATGAAGACAACTCACGACCTTTTCGTGCCACTGATTATGAGCCTGAAGTGTTCATCACTCAGCCTGTGAAAGCCAACTTACCGTTTGGTGGACGCTTGCGCATGCTAGGGGCAGGGGCGTCGCATCATTCTAATGGGCAGTCTGATCCTCTATCACGCTCGTGGAATCGAGTGTTTTTGATGGGTGCTGCTGAATGGGGTAATTTTTCTATTCTGCCAAAACTTTGGACGCGAATAGGTGAAGAGAATGGCAGTGATGATGACAACTCTGATATCGAAGACTTCATGGGTTATGGCGACGTAACTTTCTTATATAACTTGCCAAGCAAACAAAGCATCGGTGGTACAGTACGCTACAATACCAAGACGGATAAGGGCGCGGTACAGCTTGACTACGTTTATCCCTTAACCAGTAATGTGAATGGCTATCTGCAAGTGTTCCATGGTTATGGCGAGTCTCTCATTGACTACAATCATGAAAATACTACCGTCGGTTTAGGGATAGTGTTGAATGACTGGAAAGGTTTGTAGACTACGTCGTTGAATGGCTTATGTCATTGAATAATTTATGTTGTTGCCTAAATAACAGGTATGGTGTTTTATGCGACGTTTAGCACCTTACCAAAGTGGACTATGGTTGGCAGAGTATCTAAGGGTAAGCTGCCAGCTATGCCGCATTTATCGCAGCGCCCCTCAACCTTATCCGCAACTCACCACCGAAAACCCGCCACATACTGATATCTTACATACCTTACGTACCAATCATTCCTTTATTGCCAACTTGCGCCGTCGATTTAATAACCGTTTTAGTAGCGGTTTGCTCTGTCCACGCTGTCATAACAGCATCGCGTGGCTACCTGAACCCTTTCATGTTGATCTTGCTGCTGGCACCGCGCTGCCCATTCAAGCAGCCACCTACTATGACTATCCTATACGCCAAGTCATCCGTGCCTTTAAGCAGCATGAAGATATGACCAAGCTGCCTTTATTGCTACACATCTTGCGCCAACTGCCAAGGCCACATGGTTGTCATCGTGATAACAGTGTCATCGTTGCTATGCCGACCACCAACCAGCGGTTGATTAAACGTGGCTTTGATCCAGTTAGTATTTTATCAGCGCAACTGTCCAAGCATTGGCAAATACCACTGTGGCAAGGTATACAGCGGGTCGATGATACTATCAGTCAGCAAGGATTGAGCCGCGCCGAACGCTTAAGCAACCTAAACGATGCCTTTGCCTTAACTGAAAACCCACCAGTTAAGCGTTTTTTATTATTCGATGATGTGGCCACAACGGGTGCTAGCCTACAAGCACTAGGGCGTACATTATATGACCAGTCTACTGGCTCCTCGGAAGCAAATTCGCACATTTCTTCTAATCCCACTAATGCTTACCACCTCTCCGCTTATACCCTCGCTCATGGCAGTCAATAACCATATTCCACAATCATAGCCCCATCATCTCTCACCACTAGCGTGTTGCTTATGTACTATCTTAACGTTATATTATTTATACAGTGGGTCTAAACTTGTGTTTAATCTCATTAGAGGCAATCGCAGTTTTCTCTTATATACAGCAACGACTAGTAATTATGGAACAAGAATTGCACTGGTTGTAATATAAAATCATTAACCATAGTTTTAGTAAATAAACCATATAATATCAATAAATTAGAGTAGGAATAGACACCTTAAAAACAAGGTGTTAATTACCATTGAATGATTAGCGGCATTTATAGCTAGTGGCACTCATAACTAGCGGCGCTTATATATAGGAATATGATGTGAGTGCACCTGTTAATAGCTTGTCATACCGACTCACAACCAGCTCAGGATTCACCCTAATTGAGTTGATGGTCACTATTGCCGTGCTGGCCATCATCGTGAGTATTGCCGCGCCCAATATCAGTACTCAGCTGGCCAATCAGCGAGTGAAGTCAACGACGGCAACTTTAACGAATGCTCTAAAAGAAGCTAAAGTTGAAAGTGTCATCCGTCGTCAGAAAGTGACTTTGAGTTACGATAATACTAGTGACCCTAGGTTCATTACGACTACTGGTTCAGATGGAAGTGTGATTGCCAGCTACAGCTACACTAGTCAAAGCACTATTAGGCCGTTATCAGTCACTACTATAATCTTTGAGCCCAGTAAACGAGTTACTACCGCCCGTACTTTTACGATTTGCGATAGTAATCTTACCGCGACATCGCGACAGATTGTGGTCAATAAAGTCGCTAACATTACTATCCAGTCGGGAGGAACATGTACATGAGTGGATTGAACTCTCAAAGAGGTGTGGGTCTGGTTGAAGTGTTAGTGGCTGTCTTATTGTTATCCGTTGCGGTATTGGGCTTTAGTGCGCTACAGATGCGAGCCATCACTGCTACTGATGAGAGCTTGGTACGTACTAGGTCTTTGACACTAGTGCGTAATTTAGCCGAAGTCATGCGCGCCTATCCTGAAGCTTATGTTACAGGTAGTGGAGCGACATTTACTACCGTTTTGCCAACCATAGCTAGTGCTGTTCCAACTGTTCAAGCTATTGCCACCAGCATAGCGATAGCTGAGGCAGATAGCGGAGATAGTGTGACTATTGATGGATTAATAATTAGTATTAATGGTGCTAATAACTGTTTATCAACAGGGACGACAACTGATGATGATGATAACGAGATACCAAATAAACTGTGCAGCATTAACCAGCTTGCTGCCCGTGATACGTTGCTAGTAAAAAAGACCGCACTAGAGGAAGATATCAAGCTGGCCGTTGTTAGCTGTCCGGCTGATGCGACCCAACAGGCTATTCAGCAGCAAATGTGTATTATTACCGCATGGAATGATACTAAGGCTTTGATAGATGATACTGATACTAAGGCTTGTGCCAATAGTGACGGCGTTTACAAAATCGGCAGTCATTGCTTAATATCGGAGGCCTATTGATGAGTGAAAATTATAATAACAATAGGGTAAGTTACTCATCAAAGGTACAAGGCTTTACACTTATTGAGCTGATGATATCGTTAGTGTTGGGGCTGCTCATATCAGCTGCGGTTATGCAAGTTTATGTAATAAGCGCGCGCACTATTACCGTGCAGCAAAGCGCATCAGAAGTTCAGAACAGTGCTATATTCGCTTTGCAAGCAATAGAAGATCGTGTTCGCATTGCTAATTTAGGCAATCCTATTACCAATATTAATGATACGACCAGTCATGGCGGTGTGGTACTGACGACCACGAATTTAGGTAGCAATAACGACACTGGGACTGAATTTCTTACCAATAGTAATGGCTTTAGAGGATGGGCTGGCACATCAAATATAAGAGATGTTGCTAGCGATCAGCTGACCATTCAATATAAAAATATCACCCCAAATATTATGTATGACTGTGAAGGAACAGCAGTCCCAGCAGGAGATGCTAACTGGGTTATTGAGCGTTATTTCGTACGTTTGGCGTCAGGTGCTAGCTCTGGAACAGGGGTACAGGATTTGGTTCTAGCTTGTGATGCCGGACGCGTTACGGCTGCTGGCGCGGTATCTGACTTTGGTGGTAACGGTGTTGTTATTATTCCAGCCGTTGATCAATTTAAAGTATTGCTAGGTACGCAAACGAATGTGGCCCAGTTCACTTATCTACCAGCAAATATTTACCTAGGGCTGACGGATAAGCCCGCAATTACTACTATTAAGTTGGGCATTATTATCCGTAGTAGCACGCCATTGATAACCGACGCTGACAAAGATACTTTTACTATCCTTGGCGAGGCGCAGACCTTAAAAACGGATACAACACGGAGCAAGTACTATCGGCGCAGCTATGAGTCCATCGTTTTATTACGTAATGCGCGAGTCATGACAGTGATTGCTACGGCACCAAAGCTTGCATCAACGACCACACCGCCTACGTCTGCTACGCCATAACTGGAAGGTAATATGTCAAATAATAAGCAGTATCAATACTCAAAAAGGCTACCTTCGCACTCTCAACAAGGAGCGGTATTGATTGTGGTGTTGCTATTTTTGGTATTAATCATATTGGCAGGTGCCATCGCAGTCAAACGAAGCACAACCGATCTAAGACTGGCGACCAGTGATCAAATCAACACTTTACTATTACAGTCCGCTGATAATGCCAACCAAAATATAGAACAAAGCATCAATGGTAGTAGTGATACTGATATCTATAATGCCATGCTCTCAAGCACAGGTCCGTTTGGACATTTTATCTTGAATCCTGATAGTAGCGAACACGAATATATCTTTTGCTTTCGTCCGCGTGGACAATTCTTTAATATCAATAAGACAACCATCTCTATTCCGGGTGGTGGCAATGTATTAGGCAGTAGTAATGGCTATTGTGATCCTGCACTGCCAGATGATTATGTTAGCAAGCGTAACGCCAGTATGACTCAAGTCAATATCTCCTTGACTCCTAATAGTGCCAGTAATGAGGCATTTGGTAGCTATACTATTGGTCAAGATAGTAGTGAGGTATCCAGTCAAGCGTTTATGTTCGATATTAATAGTACCGCAATATTACCTGCTTATGCTGGCGCAACAGGAAAAGCTAAAGATTGTTTTATCGAAACCAGTCAGTATGACAGCGTTACTGATAAAAATAATACGATAGCAGGATGTATGGCAAAAGAAGGCATACCCAGTACCGAACTCTATGAGATGGCCAATGTAAAAAATCAGTCACAGCGCACTAGGTGTGTCGAACTTGGAAAAACTAGTAGCGGTAAGTCTATAGATTTACTTTGTAGCCTAATACCTTAAACAGCTAAATAAAATATAACGTTAATCTATTGATAGCATAAGGATAAGACTATGAAATACATACATAATAGACAGTCCGCTAGACGTTCATGGCATACGACTGCATTGTCAGCAGCGGTATTGGTAGGTCTAACCGTTGTCAGTACCTCAGTAAATAGCGCCACCGAGGACAAAGAAATCGGTGATTTAGAAATTTATCAGGCAGCCAAAGGTGGCAAAGTTACTATTATGATGATGTTGGATACCTCAGGTAGTATGGATGTAGATGTGTATGGTAGCCGGGCATGTGACTTACCTTCAGGCACATCTTCTAAAGGAGTTGGTTATGAAAACTCTTCGACCACACCTACATATACCCGAAAGTATTGTGAGGATAGTAATTCGAGATACTTTTATGCTTTCACTTATGGCTTTCTTTTTTTTAGTAAAGACCAATGGTATCGTTGTGGAGTGAGTAATGTGGGTAGTACAAATACTAAATCTTGTGATACTAAAATAAGTAAACCCACGTTCACAGAGAATTACCAAGAAAAGAATTTTTTTTTAGATAGTACTACTTATTACTATAAAGATGATAAATACTATGATCGCCTAACTAGGCTTAAAGACGCCATTTTCACTTTAATGAACAGCACCCAGCTGGACTCTGAAAAAGTAGCTATTGGAATAGGTCAGTATTCTACTCAAAGTGATAGTAGTAATGCACGTAAACCTGCTGACAATCAAAGCGGTAAGATACTTATACCTGCAGCGTTATTAAATGAAACACAGCGTAAATTGATTAAAAAAGAGGTTGCTGAATTAAAAGGCATAGGTGGCACGCCAACCGCAAATGCTTATGCAGAGGTTGGCGCTTATATGCTAGGAACTAAGACACCATCAGATAATAATGACAGTGGTTTTAGCGATTCCGTATCGTCTTCTAAAGAGAACGGTAAGTACATCAGTCCACTGTTATCTGACTCCACCTGTGATGGACAAGGTATCTATTTCTTGACAGATGGTTTACCAAATAACGCATCTAATCCTTTACCACTAATGAAGTCTGCATTAGGAACTAAAGGCAACTCCTTTACTATACCGACCACAGGCACATTACCTAGTAGTGGTAGCAAAGGTATGGCTGAAGTTGGTGAATTTTCTAAAGCCTTACGTAGTGCAACACTCAACCCTTTAGGTGCAAATAAAAAAATCCTAACTGCAGTCGTTGGTTTTGGTTCTTACTTTGAGGTAGACAGAGTTGCGGATGCAGGCAAGTCTAAAGAAAATCAAGTGATTCGTAGGCTTTCCTATCTCGACTCAAAAGGCATACAAAGAACTTCTGATTTTTATAATTGCAACAACATAGAAAACATAGATGCAAAAAATGCTTGTAACTGGGGTGCAAAACCACATGATGACTTACCAACGTCTGTAGGAGGGTTTGGTGAAGGAGGGTTTTATTCAGCACAATCTACAGACGATATTATCGCTAGTATTACCAGTTTTGTTAGTGATCTGGACCAAACTTTGCCTTCTGCTCCCTCAGGGACCATTACTATTCCAAGTGATCCATATCGGGCGTCCAATCAATTACCGTATGCTTATCTTCCGATGCTCGCACCAGATGTAGGTTCAAGCGCCAGCATATGGAAGGGTAATTTGAAGAAGTACAATCTAAACCAGGGTACGCTATTTGGCAATGGGGGCGAAAAGCTATATAAAAATGTCGCCGGTGATCTTAGTAGTACAACCCAAGACATATGGCAAACAGCAGATTTCCAGAATTCTAAAGGAATTGTTGCTAACAATGATATTAGCGCAGGTGGTGTCTATGCTCAGCTGAGTACACCAAAATCGGGTCTTAGTAGTGTACGTAAAATATATGTCGAAGACTATGAGGATGCCAATGCAAATTCTAAAAAACCTATACTACGTGAGTTGAGTGTCAATAGTGATGGTAAACCGGTAGGCTTTAATCTCTTACAAGATACTACTACCTATACTGAGCTAAATAAACGTCGCTTGCTGAGTTTCTTGGGTTTTGAAGAGGCAATATATGATGATGAGCAGATAGATCTGATTTCAGATGCTGATACAAAGATAAGTAATCTAACACTAATTCAGCCAACTGATGACATTAGAGTGCTGGGTGGAGTTGTGCATTCAACACCTACTGCTATCTCTTATAATGCTACTCTGGATGCTAATGGTCGAATAACTGCTTCTCGCGATGACTATGTACTGTTTGGCTCTATGGATGGTGCGTTGCATTTAGCTGATGCTGAAGATGGTGAAGAGAAAGTAGCCATTATCCCTAAGATTATGTTAACGAATCAGCCAGAAGCCTTGGTTAATAATTCTACACGTGATGATAATAAGACCGGTAGTCCTTATTTTGGGGTTGATGCACCATGGTTGGTAGTGACCGATTATAAATATGATTTAGATTCTACTCCAAAAAAAGTCACTGTTGATCAGTCAGGGAAAAAAGGTATGTTTGCCTACGGTGGTCTACGGATGGGCGGTGAAGCCTTTTATGGTCTAGATATCTCTAAAATTAATGACTTAACTGACTCTGCTCCAAAGATTCTCTTCAGTATTACCAGAAATGGTCTAAGCTCTGCAGCTAGTAATAAGTCTAATGAAAAAGGCTTTGAGCGTTTAGGACAGATTTGGAGTAAACCGACCGCTGCCAAAATTCGCTTAAAAAAAGATGATGTGAATCCTACTGATGTGCTGATCTTCGGAGGTGGCTATGATATGGCTTATGAAGAGGATGATTATGTGCCCACTACTGTTGCTCCTGCAAAGGGCAACGCCATTTATATGATTGAGGCTAAAACAGGCGAGCTAATCTGGTCAACCAGTGGTGCAGATAGCTTGTTAAAAAATATTAAAACAGATGCTATGATTCATAGTGTCGTCGGTGAGATCACCGTACTTGATAGAGACAATGATGGTTTGGCCGATCATATGTACGCTGCTGATTTAGGCGGACAAGTCTTCCGTGCTGATTTTGAGAATGCACGTCCTGCTGCTTCTGGTTTTACTCAAGTTAATAGTTTCTCAAGTAAGAAGGTCGTCCGTGTACTTAATGCAAGCGCTGATGACAGCAATGAATATCCTTATCGCTTTTACGAAAGTCCTGTTGTCAGCTTCTATCGTAATGAAGGAGCGGGCGTTAATAGCGGAAACATTTTTGCTTTAGTGAATGTTATATCTGGTAATCGCAGTGCGCCACTGTCTAAGTTGCGCGATGATAATGCGTACGCCAACCGAGTCTACGGTATTATTGACGGTGACGTGACAAATGGTAATTTGTATAATGCTGGTGTATATAATGGCGATTTTGTCCTTAGTATCGAAGACTTAACAGAAGAAGAAAATTTGGTTAACTTAGCTAGAATACTTGGTAACACTCCAACAGACGCTCAGAAGAATACAGCTAAAGTAGATATGATTTCAGGCGATAAGCAAGGCTGGTACTATCCGCTGATCCGCTTCGATGGAAAAAATAATGTGAAGTATAATAAAGGCCTTGGTGATAGTGCAGTGATCAATAGCCTGCTATATACCACGGTTTATAACCCTGAAAAGCAGTACGGCACACCTAATAGCTGCTCAGCTAGAATAGTGGGCGGCTCAGAACGCCAACTTTATTGCTTGCCTTATGGTGTCTGTATGGATACAACTTCAATAACAGGTACTGGTGGTTTTATTCCTGCCGGTCAAGGTATCCAAGAACTAGCGCTGGGAGCATTTAATAAAGACAATACCAATCTAAAGGTGTTAATCGGTACGACACCGTTGAGTGAACGTATAAGTACAGACAATAGGGTCGACTATGTGGGAGGCGGTGATGGTAGTGGCTCTGAATATATATTCAACGAGCGCTATACCTTACAGCCACGCGCTTGGTATGAGCGCCAGCAGTAATTTTTGATGACTCATGACTCTATAACAGGACACCGCGTATGACCGTGCCACTATGTATGCCAGCGCCCAATCGCGTCCGAGGCTTTACCCTTATAGAAATGATGGTTGTCATCTCTATTATAGCCATACTGGCTACTATCGCTATTCCCAGCTATCGCCGTTACGTAGTTATCAACGCTGAGCGTGAAGCGCAAGCTAAAATGTTGCAATTGCAGATACAATTAGAGCGCTGGCGCGCCAAAGCATTGACCTATCAGGGCTTTAAGCCGCAAGTCGTTGCTACTACCAATTCAGTCACTTATACCTATGACGATGACCCCAATAATAAAACTATCTATGTCCCAAACGGCAGCACGGCTAGTAATTATCGCTATAAAATCACTCTTGTCGATGGCACGACGCCTGCTAACAGCCTTGCTCCAGTGCCGTCAACCACGACAGTCGATAGTAGCACCGGACGTACATGGAAGATGTTTGCTGAGCCTAGCAGTAGCTATAGCACAGGCCATAAAATACTACTCGGTAGTCAGGGTCTACAATGTCAGACCAAGAATAATGACAGCAGCATTACAGTGGCTTCTGTTAATTGTGGTACCTATTCGGAGGATTGGTGATGCAAAGTCTAATTAATAATAGCCGCGGCTTCACTCTCATAGAGATGATGATCGTGGTCGCCATCATTGGCATACTTGCTGCGATTGCCTATCCCAGCTATCAGCAATATGTTATTAAGACTAAACGCGTCGACATGATGACGGAGCTACAAAACATTGCTACCCAAATCCAAAGTCGTAAGCTGGCGCAAGGTAAATATAGTAATGCTTTAGTCACAGGACTAGGCGGCGATTACCCTATAAATAATCCACTCTATAAAATTACTTTTACTGATCCGTTAACGTCTGAATGGATGATTACGGCTACTCCAGAACCTAACACGCAGATGGCAAACGATGGCGACCTGAGCCTAAATCATCAAGGTCTGAAGTGTCGCGTCATTGACGGAACAAAGGAATGTAGCACCGGCAATGACTGGAACTAGCTTAAACTGGCCGAATTTTATCTGTCATCCAGCCTGTCTGACAAAAAACGTCAGTTAAACTTACAATATACGCATAAAACTTACCTAAAGTGACAATTTTACGCAATAACAGCGCAATATTAACAATTGAATAAACTTTGTTAAGATAATGATGACCATAAATAGAGCTTACTGTTCACACGTTAGACTTTTTTGCCGATATAAGACGATTAATGTCCTGTACAAGGCTTCCAGTATCTTAATCAAGCATTGTAAGACCACTAAAGTAAGAATATTTGTGGCATTCCCCAGGAATACTAAAAAATTGGCACGCTACCTGCAACAATAATAATAAGACAGTCAGCAGGTTAAATTATTAACTTAGACTGACATCCACAATATTAATCATTGAGGGCGGTTGGTGACGCTAAATAGCGTAACAATCAACCGGTCATCACCTTATTACAAAGGCATGCTTATGAACGCTCAAAAAGGTTTTACCCTAATCGAACTAATGATCGTTATCGCCATTATCGGTATCTTGGCTGCGATTGCTCTACCTGCTTATCAAACTTATACCAAAAAAGCTAAATTCACTGAGGTAGTACTAGCAGCCTCTTCAGTGAAGAATGCTGTCGATATTTGTTATCAAACGAAAGGTGGCGGCTTACCTGCTTCTATAGCAGACAAAGACGCAGTCTGTGTTAATAATGCTAAAGCTGGTGTAGATTTAGACGGTGCAAAAGCAGGTGATCAGGTAGCCTCTGTAACGCTTGCTGGTGCAGGTGTTATTACTGCCACTGGTGGAAGTGAGGTAGATGGAGAGGACTATATCCTTACTCCAGCAACTGATGCAAGTGTTGGTTCATTGACTTGGAAAGCAACTGGTAGTTGTCTCGAAGCTGGTCTATGCTAGGCTAAAAGCTCTAATTTTATTTTAGTAGCATAATAATTAAAAAAACAGCTCTGCATGCTTAAACATTGCAGGGCTATTTTTTTATAATTAGTAAATGTGAATCATATTATTTAAAGGCTATTTGTTATGGATATCCAAAAAGGATTCACTCTTATCGAACTCATGATAGTGATTGCTATCATCGGGATATTAGCTGCCATTGCGCTACCTGCCTATCAGACCTATACTAAAAAGGCTCGTTTTACTGAAGTGGTACTAGCCGCCATCTCAGTAAGAAGTAACATAGATATCTGCTTTCAAGATAAAGACAATTATACGTTGAGTAATTGCGATAGTTTTAGCAAAATAGGTGTTGATGCTGCACAAGTTACCACTTCTAACAACGTCAATTCGATAATGATTGCGCCTATGACAGCAGTAATAACGGTGAAAGGTGAGCCGAGCGTAGATAGCGTTACTTATACATTATCGCCTACTGCTAGTAATAAGAGCTTGACTTGGACCACCGGCGGAACCTGTGTCGCTAAAAGATTGTGCTAAAACCATTCTATAACTGCCCAAAATTCTAAATATCTCATTGCTAGCCAACCACATTTAATATAGAAACGTAACCATGAAAATACTTAACAGCCGCTCTATAGAGCCTAATACCGTATTAATCGTGATGATAGGTCTTGGTTATCTGTTTGGTGCATTAAATACTTTTCATCGCTATCCGTCAGCTGATGATATGTACCCTGATTTGGTTGCTATCATGTTTGTATCGATAGGTTTGGCGTATTGGTATGCGGTATCTTATGTTAAGACCATAAGTCTGGCAACCATAGCGTGGGTGGCTATTTTTGGTTTGATTGCAATACAGCCTTATATTAACCCCATCACCTATCCGACGGGCTTAATTTTTGATTTGTCCGTGATACTGACTTGTATCGCAATCAGCATCTATATCACAAATGCTGCTGATAAAATAAAACTGTTTAACATATTAACAGTAATAATCGTGAGTGTAGGCGTACTCACAGTGATCACGCAGATAGCTCAATATTTGGAACTAGACTTACCTCCATATTTACTGTACTCAAATTATGGAAGTAGACGTATCTATGGCAATATCAGTCAGCCCAATCAAGCGGCATTTATTTTAGCACTTAGTACTGGTGGACTATTATATCTATCGAGTCTTTGTAAAAATATTTATAAGTCGAGTTTGATAGTCTTACCAAGTTTTTTATTGGCAATTGGCTTAGGATTATCAGCGAGTCGTACCGGCATAATATTGATGGCTATTGCTATATTAGGTTACTGCTTACTATTTAAGCTACCTGCGAAGATTAAAGTAATCACAGCCAGTGCCTGTACCACGTTATTATTGCTAGGCTATAGTGTAGGTAGTTACTTGCTCCTAGATAACAACAGTGCTGCAGTCAGTGGTGCTGCACGTATAACCAATACCGCGCTTGACTCGCGCTGGGTATTACAGCAGCAGGCATGGCTATTCTTCCAAGAAAATCCGTTGACGGGAGTAGGCTGGGGTAATCTAATGAAGGCGTCCTTAGACCATGCCCAACAGTTATCATTTTTTTATTCCAATGGTCATTCACATTTCTTCATATCTAATATAGCAGCAGAGACAGGCATCATAGGGCTTCTTGCTTTATGTCCGTTTGCTTACATCTTAGTCAAAAACTTTGATTTTAAGTTGTCTAATTTCCAAGCTGCCGTCTATACATTGCTCGCGATTTTCATCGCTTACTCTAGTTCCGAGTTTCCACTATGGCTACCTAGGTATCTAATTATTTTTGTAGTCTTATTAAGCTTTATAGATAATAAGACATTTGAGCTGTCAGTTAAAATGGGGCAGATGGTTAAATATGTGTTATTGACTTTTTCAATTATTTTAGCGCTAGGCAGTGTCTTTTATCAAATAAACTATCGGGCTTATAGCAAAGTTTTTTACGCTATTGCTGAACCATCATTTAGCTATCAAGAAAAAGAAGACAGGCTATTAAAATTATCACCTGTGATCGGTTTTGAGCAATTTTATGACATATTGTTTTTTCATATGATGTCGGAGGACATTAATAATATTGAATATAAAGCTCAACTAACGAGTAAGGTATTAAACAATACTTTGTCTTATAATATATTAGTTAGATCGGCAAATATTTATTTATTAGCAGATGACAAAGATACAGCGTTAGCGCTTTATAAAAATGCGTGTATATTTAACTATTCGCAATATTGCGACCAGCTGGCAATAGATTTGAGCGATAGGGCAGCACAAGGCAATGATAACTCACGCTGGATAAACTTGCGCTTTCAGCAGTGGCGTCAGGATAATGCTAATCGGACTGGATTGCAATAGCGCTGGGCCACGATTTCAAAGAGCCTAATTAAACCTATTTTGTGCTCAACCAAAATACGGAGCTTAACTAAATACTGCTTCACTTGTTTGCAACAGTCTAATAATTTACCACCTTTGGGCTTTTTAAAGGGAGGGGAAGTCTGCTTATGAAGTTTGGCTATACCTTGGTAAAAGCCTGTATTGCTTTATTCAAGTAGTTTATTTATGTCAGGCATGACGATCATCTGATTGTGAGTGATACATTCGTTCTAAATCATGACGCTACTTTTGCAAGAGGTCTAATACATGAGCCTGCAGATATGTTAATTGACGATAAAGCTCAGATTATAGCAACAGTCGGGTTTTTTTACGTATTCAAATCTTACGATTATGAGTCCACATTTGATAAGACTCAAAAACGTTTTGGTTCACTACTTCTCTTACAGATTCAATATTAAACCCCGTTTTATTTTCTGGTAGCCGCAATATTCTTGGTAGACGACTTATTCCTAACTCCCCATCTGCTAACGCATAATGTCTATAATTTTTATTTATCATTTCATCACATTCGAATTCCACATATACCATACCTTCATTTTTATTTTTAGCCAATCGAACAATATATACAAATAACGCTTCTTTTGCTGCTAACTCCTTTTCAGCAATTTTTTCCAATGTAAGATTAGGCATCCTCCCCAATTTTATATTTTGCCAAAAACTTCCTTCTGCCTTTATTTGATAGTATTTATTAACGCTATCTAGGATGTCTTTAAGTTCTTCTAGTAAGTTCTCAGTTTCCGTTAGCTTCTCTTTAACTGTAAACAGTGGTATGCCCATAATTTCTGAGCGTTCCTTTAGGCTCTTATCTGAAGAATAAAGTATGTTACGTGATTTCGCCAGTAGCCTTCTTATTGCAAATAGTTTAATTAACATAATTTCACTACTGGTAGAGTACATTACTAATGGCTGTAGTTTAAAATCTTGTACGTTTTCTATCATTTGCTTAATTAACTGATCTAAATGATAGAATAAATAATCTTGATCCTCTTTATTACGAAGCGTGGTCTGAACAATTCTAGGTAGTTTTTGAAGTATTAATACTGACACTTGTTTTTCATAGGTCGTCATGCGTTTTTCAATAATGGTTTCTGTAGAGCCATCATCCTGTTCAAGACGTTTTTTTAGTAAGGGTTTTAAGTATTTATTATGAAGACTCTGAATCTCACAAATAAAACTTAAAGGGGTATCAGATATCCCCCTATCCAATGTATAAAATCTACTCATAATATAAGAAACACGAGACAAATATTGTGAGTTATGCATATTATTCTTTTTAATCACAACATGAGTCAAGTAAATATATTGCTTAGTATTGATTCCGCTACTGTCTTCATGAAGAAACCGTCGAAAGGAATAAGGGTTTTTATTAGATTGTTGTGCACTGCCAATTAAAAACCAGTGTTCACACCCTTCTACAATAATAAAATTTCTATTTTCTCCTTCACTTTTAATGAAAGGTGGTAGATAAGTAAAATCTTGAAAGTTTAGATCTGATGAAGCCCATTTCCGAAAGTCTTGACCTTGGATTTTCTGTTTAATAAATACTTCTTTCAGGTATGATTTCACCATATGAGAATCTAGCTTTCGGATTCCAGGGTTTATATGTAAGGTAACGGTATCTATCCACTTCGCTAGATCATATAAAAAAGCTATCCGTATTTTTTTTCGATTCTTCTGTTCTTGTAGTAAATTATGTAAGTTTAAGTTATCTAAGTAACCAAATATTGCTTCAATCTCATCAGCGAGTTCCATAGCATCATAATATTCGCAGCGTGAATTGATGATTTTCAACATAGCTGACACTATGGGCACTAAGTCCTTATTATCAGTTTGAATATTATTTAGAGTTAATTTTAAAGTGAGAGGATGCTTATATGTTAGTTTTTCATTCACATCAAAGTAAATGCCTCGAGGCTCTAGTATATTTTTACGCACACTATTTTGACTTCCTTGGTTTAAGTTAGGAAGAATCTGTTGAATTACATCACGCCAGTCTGGACTTAGATTAGGGTCTATAGATTTCAATTTATAGAGTTGGTATTCAGAAAGCTCACGAATATCCATTGTAATTGTTCCCCAAAGAATTTTGACCTTGTATAAAACCTATATATCGAATGCTTTTGGTAAGTAGACCTCTTGCAAAAGTCATCGCTCA
Source organism: Psychrobacter sp. PL15 (assembly GCF_035984995.1). Taxonomy (NCBI): domain Bacteria; kingdom Pseudomonadati; phylum Pseudomonadota; class Gammaproteobacteria; order Moraxellales; family Moraxellaceae; genus Psychrobacter; species Psychrobacter sp. PL15. The sequence continues at coordinate 208,968 of NZ_JAXCIB010000004.1, read as the reverse complement.
AGTTCGAAGTTAACCATACCTGCAAATAGCTTCATTCTCAAATCATAGCGCTGAGGCTAACGACGATTACCAAAGCTCCTTCTAATGCTCGTATTGAATATGATAGTCCGAATGATGCCCCTTGCCAAGCGCTGCCTTAACTTTTGTATAGAATTTTTCAGTATGTAGATAAAAAAACCACCTAACCGCATATCGCCATTAGGTGGTTTTTTATTATCTCTTAGATTAATTTCTTAAGTGGTTTTAATTATTTAACTACCTCTCTAAATACTGCAACTTACCTTCAACACCATCCCACTTTTCAGAATCTGGCATACTTTCCTTGATTTCTGTGATGTTGGGCCATTTTTGTGCCAGCTCTGCGTTGAGCTCAGTGTATATCTCTTGACCCTTCGGCACTTCATCTTCAGAAAATATGGCATTGGCAGGGCATTCAGGCTCGCATAGTGCGCAGTCGATGCACTCATCAGGATCGATGACTAGGAAATTGGGTCCTTCATAAAAGCAGTCCACAGGGCAGACTTCCACACAGTCGGTGTGTTTGCAAAGGATGCAGTTATCTGTAACGACAAAGGTCATATTGATGTCTACCTGTTATTGGTTCGGCGTATGAATAAAATAGATTGAAAATAAGGCATATTTTAGCGCTTTTACGTCCATTTAACAAACCCATTTAATGATTGATGAGTTGTTTGAGGTTATACAGCAGATCATGGGCTTGTTTGGGCGTTAAGCTGTCAGGATCAAGGTCGTTGAGTTTGTTATATAAGCTAAGCAGTTGTTTTTGTTGGTTATTATAGATTGATGCTTCGTGTTGCACACGAGTAGTAACAGCGCCGATAGTCTCATTATTGCGAGTGCTAGGCTGACGTTCATCGTTTCTTGACTTAGCTAAGTCAGTTTTGTCATCAGTCAAAGACTGTGCAGGCGTCAAGTGTTCTGTTAAATAGCGTTTGGCATCACTGAGCACCTGGGTAGGAATGCCCGCCATTTTCGCCACATGCAGTCCAAAACTGGAGCTTGCCGCGCCATCACGGATTTGATGCAGTAGCAGCAATTGTCCGTCGATATCGCTTGCTGCCACGTGCACGTTACGGATGCCGTCCTGCTTGCCATTATCTTTGTTATCACTTTTGCTGTTATCGCTAGCATTAGCACCATCGCTACCAGCAAAACGACTGCTAAGGTTTTGGCCTAATTGGGTCAGCTCAAAATAATGAGTAGCAAATAAGGTCAGGCAGCCGATTTCTAATAGTCGATTGACACAGGCATGAGCAATAGCCAGTCCATCAGTGGTTGATGTGCCGCGTCCAACTTCATCCATCAGCACGAGTGATTTATCAGTAGCCAGATTCAGAATATTGGCGGTCTCAATCATCTCGACCATAAAGGTCGATTTACCGCCTGCCAAATCATCTGCCGAACCAATACGGGTAAAGATCCGATCGATATCACCAATATGTGCCTGAGTTGCTGGTACGAAACTACCGCAATGAGCGAGTAGAATAATCAGTGCGGTTTGGCGCATATAGGTCGATTTACCACCCATATTAGGACCGGTGATAATCATCAGCCGTTCAGGATGCTGGTCGCTGCCCAGCTGGCAATCATTGGGCACGAAATGGCTGGCGTGTTCGGTATTGTGGTTGCTTGGATTGAGCGCTGCTTCCACTACCACATGGCGACCGGCTCTGATGTCGATACTGGTTGCACTGTGCAACTCAATTTGGTTCTGATTAGGGCTATGTTTGTGTTTATAAGCTTTGTCAGTCTCTGCTGAAGATTTATTAATTAAGCCTTGGTTTTCTGAGTTGTTGCCTTTTAGGTTACTGGTCATGATTGGACGTTGCCAGTTATAGGTAATGGCGAGTTGGGCCCAATTGCTGAGGACATCGAGTTGGGCAATGGCTGAGCTGAGCTGTTGCAGTTCTGCTAAATGGCTGCTGAGAGTAGTGAGAATTTCTTGATACAACTGCTTTTCGCGAGCCAATGCCAAGGTCTGTGCGCTGAGATACTCAGTCTCGACTTCCTTTAGCTCATCAGTGATAAAGCGTTCGCTACTTTTGAGGGTTTGCCGACGGATAAAATGGCCAGGCGCGTTTTTGGCCTGCATCTTGGGTAGCTCAAAATAAAAGCCGCTGACTTTGTTAAAGCCTACTTTTAAGCTTGGTAGTTGATAAGTTTGCCGAGTGCGCTCTACCATCTCATCGAGCGTCGCCTGGATATTGTCATGTAAATGGGTGAGGCGATCAAGATCCTCATCGAAACCGGCTGCCAGCATACCACCATCACGGATATGGGCAGGTGGCTCAAGGATAATGGCGCGTTCAATCAGATCAGCGACTGCTTGTACGGCAGGTAGCTGCGCGGGTAATTGCTGCATCAACGACGGTAATAAGCCCTTGTGCTCAGGACGAATGCCGGATTCGGTCAGCAGGGCCGTTAGGTTTTCGCTGCTGACAATACCCTCGGCCAGCTTACGTAAGTCTCGCGGTTTGGCGCTCATGAGTCCGATACGGCTGCTAATACGCTCAATATCACCAATCGCATTTAGAGTCTCGCGTAGATGCGTGACCAGTTTATGACCTGCAGATTTATGACCTGCAGGGGTTTGATTTAAAGCAGTATGGTTTAAAAGGTGGTTATTTGAACGACTATTATCCGAATCAACTGGCGCATAGTCCGTCTTATTATCTGTGGTTAATAGACTGGCAATGGCATCCAAGCGCTGATTGATTCGGGCATGTTGACGTAATGGACGCTTCATTTGTTGTACTAATAATCGGCGTCCCATTGGGGTTTTGCAATGATTAAGCACCGATATCAATGAGGTGCCATTGGCGCTAACTGGCGTGAACAGTTCAAGGTTCTGCTGGCTATTGGCATCAATAATCAGATAATCGTCGCTATTTTCAACAATCAGCTGGTTAACTTGTGGCACGTGGCGCTGCTGAGTTTGCCTTGCATAATGAATCAGAGCGGCGCAGCTAGACTGAGCCAGTGGCGTATCAGCAATACCCAAACCATCAAGTCGTTGCACTTCAAACTGCTGACATAAGGTCGCTGCTGCATGGTCGCGATGAAAGTCAGTGGCGGCTACTTCTATGATGGGACAATCGAGCTTACTGCGTAACCACAGCAACCATTCTTCACTGATGGCTTCGCTGACAATGCATTCACTGGGCGCAAAGCGAGCTAATACGGTAAGCATCTGCGCTTGTAGGTCGCTAATGCCATTGTTAGCACTTTCAGCTGTTTTGTCAGTGGCTGTACTTAGCGTTTGCGTGGTTAATGTTCCTGCGGCCAGGTCCATTTGGCTGACTGCCGCTTGGTGTGGTTGATTGCTACTGGCTTTAGGGCTGGCAATATCAATAGCAACTACAGTAGGGGTATGGTTAGGGGCTATAAGGGCATCATCAGTAATGGTGCCTGCGGTGAGGGTCTTGACCACTTCTCGGCGCATGATGGTGGCCGGCTTACCTTTACTACTATCATTGTTCTTTTTACTTTTATCGCCGATAACGGGTGAAGCAGTGGCGGATTCGTCAATTTGCTCACAGACCACCACCGTTTGCCCAGCGGCAATCAGTCGCGCCATATAGCTGTCTGCGGCATGAAAGGGTACGCCTGCCATCGCAATAGTGTTGCCGGCTTTATCGGTACCACGGCGGGTAAGGGTGATGTCTAGTAATTGGGCGGCGCGTTTGGCATCGTCAAAAAATAGCTCATAAAAATCGCCCATCCGATAGAGTAGCATCGCTTGGGGATAGTTGGCCTTCATAGTCAGGTACTGCACCATCATTGGGGTATGGTCAGCCAAATTATAGACCGCAGCGCCGATGGTTAAATGCTCAGAGGCCTTTGGTCTTGATAAATTGTGCTCTGATGCAGTAAGTGTCAAGGAAGAATGGTTTTGAACAGATGGCTTAGCAGTCATGCAGGGTCTCTTATTTTTCTGAGCGTAATGGGTGTTTTAAATGAATCTTAACGCCAGTATTTTATTGGCTATCGCCGTTATATTTTTGATATAAATCGTTAAAAATAATACAAAAATAAGGCAACAATAAAGCTTATTTTAACATGACTAACTGGGTTTTGATGCGGACAAATATCTGCCCCTTGCTCTTGTATCCCTCAGCGCGATAACCATATATAATGACGGCACACTTAATTGGGTGATACTTAGTCGAGTGATAAAAAGGCGGCAGGCAGGCCTTTGATGACTATGTGCTGATTATCGAATATTTCCATAGGTTAAAAATTATGTTATCAAAGATTGTAGGCAGTGTAGTTGGCACCAAAAATGACCGAGAACTCAAGCGCATGCGCAAAGTGGTCAGCAAGATCAACGCACAAGAGGCTGGCATACAAGCCCTGTCTGATGAGCAGTTGCAACAAAAAACAGCAGAGCTCAAAGCGCGTTTCCAAAAAGACGAAAGCCTAGATGCGCTATTGCCTGAAGCGTTTGCGGTTTGCCGCGAGGCGTCGCTACGTATCACTGGCATGCGTCATTACGATGTGCAGCTGATTGGTGGTATCACCTTGCACGAAGGCAAAATCGCTGAGATGAAGACCGGTGAGGGTAAAACCTTAATGGCAACCTTGGCTATTTATCTGAATGGTATCAGTGGCAAAGGCGTCCACCTGGTCACGGTCAACGATTACTTGGCTGCCCGTGATGCGGATTTGAACCGTCCACTGTTTAACTTCTTAGGTTTGACAGTTGGGGTCATTTATTCACAGCAGCCGTCGCAAGAAAAAGTAGATGCTTATCAAGCCGACATTACCTATGGTACTAACAACGAATACGGCTTTGATTATCTACGCGATAATATGGTCTTTAGCCTAGGCGAAAAAAAGCAGCGTCCGCTGAACTTTTGTATTATTGATGAAATTGACTCCATCCTGATTGATGAAGCACGTACGCCATTGATTATCTCAGGACAGGCCGAAGACTCATCACGGATGTACGCCTTGATCAACACCATTATTCCGGTATTGATTCGCTCAAAAGACGAAGAAGCCAATAAGAATAATGAAGAAGAAGACTTCTGGATTGATGAAAAAAACCGCCAGATTGAAATCAGTGAAAAAGGCTATGAGAAAATCGAGCGCTTTTTAATTGAAGTCGGCGAGCTTGGCGAAAATGAAAGTCTTTATAGCCCCAGCCGTTTGCCATTACTAGCACACGTACAAGCCGCCATTCGTGCCCATCATGTGTTTGTCAAAAACGTTCACTATATCGTCGATGAAGGCGAAGTGGTCATCGTTGATGAAAACACCGGTCGTACCATGCCCGGTCGTCGTTGGTCAGAAGGCCTGCATCAAGCAGTAGAGGCCAAAGAAAACGCTGAGATTCAAGCCGAAAACCAAACCCTAGCGACCACCACCTTCCAGAATTTTTTCCGCCTATATAACAAGCTGTCAGGCATGACGGGTACCGCTGACACCGAAGCGGCAGAATTCAAATCGACTTACGATTTAGATGTGATTGTGATTCCGACTCATGAGCCGATTGCTCGGGTAGATATGGACGATCAAATCTTCTTAACCAAGTTAGGTAAATACAAAGGTATCATCCGCGAGATTAAAGAGATTCAGGCCAAAGGTGCGCCAGTACTAGTGGGTACGGCAACCATTGAAGCCAGTGAAGAATTATCGTATTTATTGGATCAAGAAGGCGTTAAGCATAACGTCTTGAACGCCAAACAGCATGAGCGTGAAGCAGAAATTATCGCGCAGGCGGGTAGCCCAAAATCAGTGACCATCGCTACTAACATGGCTGGTCGTGGTACCGATATTATCTTGGGTGGTAACTGGCAGTCTTTTATTGAAGATATAGACTCAGTCGGTCCAGAAGAAATGCAGCGCCTAAAAGCCCAATGGAAAGTAAAGCATGACCAAGTGGTCGATGCCGGTGGCTTACACATCGTTGGCTCTGAGCGTCATGAGTCGCGCCGTATTGACAATCAGCTGCGTGGTCGTGCTGGCCGTCAAGGTGATCCAGGTATGTCGCGTTTCTTCTTATCATTAGAAGATGACTTGATGCGAATCTTCGCCGGTGATCGCGTGGTCAACATGATGCGCGCCATGGGTCTGACAGAAGACGAAGCTATTGAGCATAAAATGGTCTCAAAATCGATTGAAAATGCCCAAGGCAAGGTTGAAAGTCGCGATTTTGATGCCCGTAAAAACCTGCTAAAATATGATGACGTGGCCAATGATCAGCGTAAAGTCATTTACGGTCAGCGTGACGATTTGCTCGCTGATATGGATTTGCTAGAAGCCATCAGAATCATGCATGGTGAAGTTTATAACGCCATGATCAGCCAGTTCATTCCGCCAGGCTCAGTCGATGATCAATGGAACGTTGATGGACTTGAAGACGAGCTTGACAGTGAGTTTAAAATAACCATGCCGGTTAATGATTGGCTCGATGAAGACCGTCGTCTGGACGAAGAAGGTCTACGTGCGAAAGTTATCGACACTGCTCTTGAACATTATCACGGTCGCCGTGAGCAAATGGGTGACAAAAGTGCTGCTCAACTTGAGCGTCACTTTATGCTACAGAGTTTAGACAAGCACTGGAAAGACCATCTAACGCAAATGGACCAACTGCGTAAAGGCATCCACTTGCGCGGTTATGCGCAAAAGAATCCTGAGCAAGAATACAAGCGCGAGTCATTTGAGCTGTTCCAAATGATGCTCGGGGCCATTAAATCTGAGACCGTCCAAGACTTGTCACGCGTCCATATCCCGACTAAAGTAGAATTAGAGGCATTAGAAGCGCAACAACGCTCAGATGCGGCAAAAATGCAAATGCAGTTTGAGCACAGTGATGTCGATAATCTAGATAGCCTAGATATGATGGCAGCAGGCCAGTCGCAACCAGACGAACACAATCAAAACCAAGGCGCACGTGCCAATGGTCAGATGCGCGTCAATGTTGCCGGTGCAGCAGGTGCGGGAGCTGGGGTAGCTGCTGCTGAATCGAACCCTTATGCGGGTATGAATATTAGTCGTAATGCGCCTTGCCCCTGTGGTTCTGCGCTTAAATATAAGCAGTGTCACGGTAAGATTTAATCATTATTAGATCGTCCCATAATAAAAAAGTCCCTCGCTACCTCTTGTAGACAGGGACTTTTTTATACTGATAAATCAGGTATAGTCAATGAAAAGTAATATCGATACATAAGCTACTGCTGGCATAAGCTTTTCTTGCTTGCTGTGCCTACGCAGACAGAGGCTGCAAAAAGCTTATACCAGCAGTACCCTAGCGTGTTTAAGGTATTTTAACTATATTTGACAAGCAAGGTGCTTGACAAGTTAGGTGTTGGGCAAAATAGGCGAGTGGTTTGGCATTATGCAAACGTTAATGCGGCAACTGCCACAGCAGTTATGAGGTACTCTGTAGTCCCTGCTTACAATTTCGACATAGGCGTGTATATGTGGACACGCTATAGTATTTAGCATCTTAATATAGGAGAAAAACATGAATCTAGGACGATCAAAACAACTGCGCGCTTCTGTATTTGTGACCAGTTTATTGGTCAGTGCCATTGGCCTTAGCGCTTGCCAACAGCAATCAGAGATTGAGCCCAGTTTAGAAGACAGCATTAATGCGGAAGAGTCAGTTCCTATGTCGGCCGACCCTGCTGAGCCTAATAATGTGGTGGTCACTAATGAGGATGCCTCGTTAAATGAAGTGCAAGAGGATACGGTTGCCACGGTAAATACCGATGTGACTCAGATAACGTATTTGTGCTCACCTGAGCTTAAAATCGAAGCGACTTATAAAGACGCAGACAAGCAAGTGGTATTGGCAACAGAGCAAGGGACCTTGATGCTAACCAAAACCAATGACAGTAGCAGTCCTGAAATGTTTGAAGTAGCGACCGCGCTTGATGGCAGTAAAGGTGCTACCCAATGGCGTGTGGCTCATCAAGAGCGTGCAACTGGCGTAATACGTACGGCGGGTGCAGATGAAGCCGATATAAACACTTACGAATGTAATAAAACTCAATAGGCTGAATGAGCTATATTCCACAGCCTAGTTTTTATAATGGCCATAAAAAAAGCAACGTTCGCGTTGCTTTTTTTGCATCTGATTTTTAGATCATACCTAAAGGTTTACTTATTTGTTATGAGTGCGCGTACCTTCATGCTGCAAAAACCCTTCTTCTGTGATGTCTAGCTCTTCATGCTTGAGCTCGACTGTAATGTTGTCGGTATGGGTATGGGTGGTTTTACTGATCTCGACTTCTTGGATAGCATAAGTGTTTTTCGTAATAGTAGCCACTTGCCGCGATAAGACGATTTCCACTGGGGTGTCACCAATCTCAACTTGCTTACCGTTGATGGTAACCACCGCCTTGCTGTCTAACGAGGGTTCAACGTGACGCAAGATATCTTGGTCATCGTAATTGCCCGATAATAAATCTTGGCTCTCGGCATCGTTATATTCGGTTCGAATAGTGATATATTCCTCCACCAGCTCAATAGGCACTTCAATCATCTTAGTACGCGAGTGCTTGGTAACAGTCACTTTTCCAACGTCTAAACGCTCTTTATTGACCACAGGGCGCTCTTCTAACAGTTCTAGATAATTTGCGCTTTGTTTGCTGATAGTACTAACAGCAGCGTTCTCTGTCAAATTAGGCGACTCTATTAAGTTAGGTGACTCTGTCAAGCTATCAGCATTCTGGTTGATACTAGGATCATCATGCTTTACGGTATTAACATTATCAACATCAGTAGGCGATAAGCTAGCAGTGGTTTGGTTGACGTCATTGTTATTATGATCAGTACTCATGATTGTATTCCCTATTATTAACGGTGAAGTATTAATTATTAAATATGAGTTATTAAATATGAGTTATTGGCTGCCCACTCGAAAAGGTCAGAGACCCACTCTGACCTTAATTTATAAACTAGACGTCGTTATTAATAATGGTTATTAATAGTAGCTACTCATTACATACCACGAGCGCGGCGCACGTCGTCAGCAGTGATATCATCACGGTCAATAATATTACCTTCACGGTCTACAACGTTACCATCACGGTCAATATCTAACTCTTCACGTTGGATAGTCTCAATGATAGTCTCGGTACGACGCTCAGTCGTTTTGCCTACGTTGACTTCTTCTGCAACATAAGTCTCTTTACTAACACGCGCACGTTCAGCTTCTAACTCGATTTCAATGGTCTCGTTACCATCCACATCCCCGATACGGCGATCTGTTGGGCGATCGACATTCGTACGTTCAATGTGAGCATGCTCTTCTTCTAGATCAACTTCAACATTACGTTCTTCAGTAACGACATGCTTACCTACTTTTACTAAACCTGCGACAATGTGGTCTTTATTAACGGTCAGACGCTCTTCTAATAGTTCGAGAGTATTTGGTGCATTGTAATCAGTATCTTGCATTTCCATGCGTTCTTCAGTAGGAACTGTGTCTGCAACGAATGCTTTACGATCGTTTTCGTACTGCTCTTTGTAACTGTACTGATAGTCGTGATCGTATACTTCCATTGCCTCTACTTGTGATTCAGTCAGGCTGTCAAAGAATACATCGTCACCAATGATACGTGCCAAGCCTGCGGGTACCAGCACGTCTTTTGAGCTGAACCAACCGCCGGCATCAACAATTAAATAACGGATACGACCAGTAGTGTCTTCTACTAGTGCGCCCTCGATCTTACCTATTTTTTCTTCATTAGCACCATAAGCAGTTTTTCCTGTTGGATCATAATAATCGTCACCGATTAGGTCGCGATGAGTCGCTTGAATGTCTTGTAAACGAATGAGTTGGCTCATTATTGTCTTCCTTTTATATAAGTAAATTGGTGTCGTCGAATAAAAATAAAAATAAAAATAAAACGTAAAACAATTGCGTCAAAATCTAACGCTAGCTATCAATGTATTATTGAACATTCCTATAAAACACTTAATAGTCATTTGATTTTTCTATTTGCTTTTGCTATTAAAAGTTCAATGCGACAGCTGAGAAAATTATAATATTTAAAAAATTACCATTAGCTGCTGCTCTTGCACCTTATGATTATCGTAACATTGGTTTTTTAAATGAGATATATAAGCCAAGTAGCAAAGTGTGCATCTGACGTAAATCTGTGTAATGGGCTGTAAGCGTAATAACATCGCATAGGTACAAGTTAACGCTTTTTTACAATGCAAACTATTCTTGATATTTTCATAAAGTTTCAGTACACAAGCTTTCAGCTACCAAAATACTTACCTATAAGCTTAAGGTAGGAGCATAGTGCAACACCCTTACGCGAGGATAAGTCTGCGGGTACAAAAAAACCGCATTGTACGCTGACAATGCGGTCCTATTTGATTCTAACAATCAACTATAGTCAATGAAAAGTAATATCGATACATAACGTACTGCTGGCATACGTTTTTCTTGCTTGCTGTGCCTACGCAGACAGAGGCTGCAAAAAGCTTATACCAGCAGTACTGTCGCGTTTTTAAGGTATTTTAACGATACTGATATCTTGAGCCCTATTAATCTATCTTAAATCAATAAGACTTAATCAATATAGTTTGCGACAAAACTCATTATATGATGAGTCTGGTCGCGAGCTAAGGGTTTAGGCCAGTTCGATAGCCACAGCTACTGCTTCACCACCACCGATACATAAGGTTGCGACGCCTTTTTTGCCACCAGTACGTGTTAGCGAGTTAATCAGGGTTACTAAGATACGTGCGCCTGAACAGCCGACTGGATGACCAAGCGCACAAGCGCCGCCTTCGATATTAACCTTAGCGTGTTCAATTTTTAGCTCGTCCATGGTCAGCATAGTCACCATCGCAAAAGCTTCATTAATTTCCCACAGATCGACATCTGCAACCGACCAGCCTGCATTGGCCAATACTTTTTCGACAGCGCCAACTGGCGCAATAGTAAATTCGCTTGGGTGACGCGAGTTTGAAGACGTCGCAATTATGCGTGCCTGATATTCTAGGCCTTCAGATTTGGCTTGTGATTCTTTCATTAAGACGACCGCTGCCGCGCCGTCTGAGATTGAGCTGGCATTGGCTGCAGTAATCGTACCGTCTTTGGCAAACGCAGGGCGTAAGGTTGGAATACGCTCAGCATTGGCAAGACCAGGCTCTTCATCAGTCTCGACCGTTGCTTCACCCTTACGAGTCTTAAAAGTAACCGAGGTAATTTCATTTTTGAAGTGACCGTCTTTGATAGCGGTCAACGCACGATTGAGCGACTCAATCGCAAAGTCATCCATTTGCTCACGGGTATAACCCTTCTTGTCAGCGACTTCTTGAGCAAACTGCCCCATAAGCTTGCCAGTCTCAGCATCTTCTAGACCATCTAAGAACATGTGGTCTTTTACTTCTTTATGGCCCATGCGATAACCCTCGCGTGCACCTGGCATGAGGTAAGGGGCATTAGTCATAGACTCCATACCACCGGCGACCGCAACATTGAAGCTACCGGCCTTGATGCCGTCATGGGCTTGCATAACGGCTTTGAGTCCTGAGCCGCACAGTTTATTAATGGTGACGGCACCCGTGGCATCTGGCAGGCCTGCTTTACGCATGGCTTGACGAGCAGGACCTTGGCCAAGTCCAGCGGTCAAGATACAACCCATAATCACTTCGTCAATACTATCAGGGCTAACACCAGCGCGGGCAACAGCAGCTTTAATAGCGGTAGCGCCTAAATCGGTAGCAGTAACGTCCTTGAGAGCGCCTTGAAAGCCACCCATTGGGGTACGTGCGCCATTAACAATTACAATCGCATCATTCGACATCGTTATTCTTCCTTGTTTATCTGTTTTAATTAAAAACTTATCAATAAATAAGTTAACACCCTGTTATACCCAATTTCGTAGTGGGTAACTATCATCATCCACATTGGATGATTAAAAAGCAAGCACGAGTGAGTCAAAATCAAGCGCGCGTTATTATCTTAAGCGAGCTCATCTAAACGAATGCGTACTACCTTATCGGTAACAGTAGCCAGCTTTTCAATTCTTTCGATGGCTAAATTCATTTGGCTTTCAACCACCGGTAGTGTCAAAATAATTACCGGAACCTGGCCCACTTTATGAGCAGGTTTTTGTAAAATAGCGTCAATATTAATGCCGGCATCGCTCAAGATACGGGTAATATCGGCCAATACACCTGGATTATCATAAGCATGTACGCGCAAATAATAGCCAGTAATCATTTGCTCAGCGCGTAGTATCGGTGTATCAGATAACTGCTCAGGAATAAAGGCTAAATGTGGTACATGATGGCTGTTATTGCCCGGATTATTGTGATCATCAGATCCCAAAACGCGCACTAAGTCCATGACATCCGCCATCACGGCAGAGGCCGTGGCACCGGCACCGGCGCCATCACCATAATATAGGGTCTGACCAAGCGGATGCGAATTCACTAATACTGCGTTTTTGACCCCATTTACATTTGCCAACAGGGTATCTTGTGGAATTAGCGTCGGATGTACACGTAGCTCGATACCCGCATTATCATCATGGCTGGTTTCATCACCAGTACTGTTACGACGAACTGCAAAGCCGACATGCTTGATGCGATAGCCCAGCTCTTCGGCATAATTGACATCTTGCAAGGTGATGTTTCTGATACCTTCGCAGTAGACTTTATCGAACTGTAAAGGAATACCAAAGGCGATAGAAGCCAGTAACGCCAGTTTGTGCGCAGCATCAATACCTTCAACATCGAAAGTAGGATCCGCTTCTGCGTAGCCAAGCTCCTGCGCCTCTGCAAGCACATCTTCGAATGGACGACCTTTATCGCGCATCTCAGTCATGATAAAGTTGCCCGTACCATTAATGATACCTGCCAGCCAATCGACTTTATTGGCAGCGAGGGCCTCACGCATCACTTTAATGATGGGAATACCACCAGCGACTGCCGCTTCATAAGCAACGTGCACCTGGTTTGCTTCAGCCAAGGCAAAAATCTCATTGCCATGTTCAGCCAGTAGTGCCTTGTTGGCAGTGACCACATGTTTGCCATGTTTGATGGCGTGCATGATGACCTCTTTGGCAAGCGTGGTACCACCAATCAATTCGATCACAATATCGACGTTATCGCTGGCGGCGGTTGCCATTAAATCACTGTTTTGGATAATATTAGGGTCAATATCGTCACGCTGACGACGCGTACCGACCTCAGTAATGACGATATCACGTCCGCTGCGACGCTTTAGCTCGCCTAAATTATCGTTTATTAGATTGACCACGCCAGTACCGACGGTACCTAGGCCAAGTATCGCTAGTTTGATGGATTTACTCACAGTATCCTCAAGAGATTAAATGGGTGGATAAAAAATATAGACAAAAAGGGTGCTGCAGATTTTGCATAGCGCTTTATCTTATCATACCGACAAGCATTTGTTGCGTCTACTCACTGTCGCACGCTGATTAGTTAGCGCCTACGGCTTGTGCCAGTTCCGCCGCTGGTAGATAACCGCCCACCTGCTGTCCGGACTCAGTAAAGATAGCAGGGGTACCGCGTACACCCAAGGCTCTTCCAAGTGCCATTTGTGCTTGAACGGGGTTGCTACAGCTAGGTGCCTGTACATTGGCCCCCATTTTGGCTTGATCCATCGCCGCGTTGCGGTCTTGACTACACCAAATGGCCTCCATTTTTGGAATGGTTTCTTCACTACGGGGCCATGCTAAATAACGTACTTCGATGCCGCGAGCGTTGATGTCATCCATCTCTTCGTGCAATTTACGACAGTAACCGCAATCAGCATCCGTAAAGGCGTAAACCACCGCTTTGGTCTTACCTGCTGCCGGATAGATAACCATGTCTTTTTTATCGACTTTTTTTAGCGCATCTCGTGCCGTATTGGCGACTAATTCGCCACTGATATCAACGGGTGCGCCTTGTCCAACAGCGATAATTTGCCCTTGAATAATATGTTTGCCTGACTTGTCAGTAAAAAACGCTGGTAATCCTTCGGCAGTCACCCAATAAATACCATCCATATCCGTTGGCACTGCTGAGAGAATTTTTTCTTCAATACCTGAGGTTTTTAAATTGGCTTGTAAGGCCTTAACCACGGCAGCGTCGTTACCTTCTGCTGTTGTTATACTGGTCTTTGCTTGTGCGCTGTTTACAATCGCAGTATTACTACTACTAGTAGCATCGGTGGCGTTATTAGAGCAACCAGCGGCAACCATGACCAATAATCCACTCATTAAGGCGCGTGATAAATTATTACCCGCCGGTTTTTTGGTAGACGTTTTCACAGTAGCATTAGAAAAAGGTGAGAAGGACATATGACGTTTCCTATAGGCAGGCGTGCCCAATCGTGTGTACATGACAAGAGCATCAAGGTAAGGGTTAGAACGACTGATAAATAAAGGTGACAATACGATGCAGCTAAATGATGCAGCTAAATGATGTTGCTAAATGATGTTGCTAATTAAACGCTTCTTGATGGATCGTTTTAAATGGTTTTTGATACTAAAAAATGCATAATTGATTGAGATAAAATGCTCTATATTAACATATTTTCATAAATGACAGCCAAAAGCTGTCTGCTCATCTTTCTAAATACATCATAAGTGACGCTTCATAATAAAAAACAAGATACATTTTTGCTATGTTATATGATTACGTGTCTAGGTAATCTACAAGAAATTGTATAGTCTATGACTATCAGATTTAACGCTCGTTATTTGATATCCACTCATTTAAACCAACTTATACTAAGGAGACCCCATGGCAGGTGGCAGTCTATTACTATTGCTTGATGACATTAGTCTATTGATGGATGACGTCTCTGTCATGACTAAGGTGGCGGCTAAAAAAACAGCGGGTCTGGTAGGCGATGACCTAGCACTCAACGCCGAACAAGTGACTGGTGTCAAGCCCAGCCGTGAGCTGCCTGTCATCTGGGCAGTCGCCAAAGGCTCTTTTATTAATAAACTGATTTTAGTGCCCGCTGCCTTATTAATAAGCACCGTCTATCCACCGTTAGTGACGTTATTGTTAATGTGCGGTGGGCTGTTTTTGGCCTACGAAGGGGCGGAGAAGGTCATTCATAAGTTTTGGCCTACCTTATTGCCGCATGATGAAGAGCAAAATGCGCGCCGGCAAGCCAACGCCGATGAAACGGTCGATTTGGTCGCCTTTGAAAAGCAAAAAATAAAAGGGGCGATTCGTACCGATTTTATCTTATCAGCTGAAATCTTAGTCATCTCTTTAGGTGCAATAACAGCAGCTGGGGCCGGTATCTTAGAAAAAGCGGTGGTACTATCGATTATTGCTATTGTGGTGACTGTCGGCATTTATGGCCTAGTTGCAGGTATTGTAAAAATTGATGATGCCGGACTACATTTGATCGAGAAGCCAGATGCTAGTGCGGGTACGCGTAAGCTTGGTGAATTCATGCTGGCTGCTGCGCCAAAACTAATGAAGTTTTTATCGATTGCCGGTACGCTGGCGATGTTCTTAGTCGGTGGTGGTATTTTAGTACATGGTATTGGCTTTTTAGAGCATGGCGTAGAAGACTTAGCACATCTAACAGGGGTTTTTGAGAGTGCGACCACTATGTTATTAAATGGCCTGGTTGGTCTAATTGTCGGTGTAATAGTGGTCGCTATTATTACTGTCATTGGTAAAATACGAAATAAAGGCTAAGACGCACCTGCTGCCCATTAAATAAGTAGCTGATTAAAACACGTTCAGTCAAGTATAAAAAAGCCCCAAAGTTGCTGACAACTTTGGGGCTTTTGCTTTTAGACTGATTATACTAGCTTCCGTTATCTGAGCTATCTGAGCTATCTGAACTATTTGAGTTATCTGAACTATCTAGGTTATCAGTACCAGACTCTATTTTTTCGGCTTGCGTGGGTTTTTTATGATCAGTCTTAGGCTTACGACTACGTGCCTTTGGTACTTTAGGAGTCGTTAAGTTAAACATACCCATTTGTGGCAATAATTGCTCAGCCACATTTTCGATCATATTTTTATAACTGGCTATGGTCGTTTTTGACTTGTTTACCTGACTGTCCTCTTTGGCAGATTCCTCTACTAGCGACTGATCAGTTTGAGGTTGTTCCGCTTGTACAACGTCATCCGCCTCAACTGTCACGTCGTAATCTTGATCAAGATGTAGCTGTTTCTCGCTATCAGCACTGATATCATCTGCCTGCGCCTCACTGGCTAGTGCAGTCGCTTCAACATCATGAGCATCGATTTCATGAACTGTTTCAACAGAGTCTTGATGCTGAGCATTATCTTGACTGCGCGGCTCATTTTGCTCTGCAGGCACATCTGCACGACTCACCTCGTCACTAGGAACATTTAATACAGCCTGCTCCTGTTGCGGCTCTTGATAGTCAGAATGCTGACCACGGGGATCATTGCCAGCGCGTTTGCTAATCGCACGCGGTTCAACGGCTGTTTTACCTTGCACTGCGGCAAATTGGCTGACGGCTTGAGTCATCACCTCAAAGCGTGACAGATAATCAGCTGTCAGTGGCTGATAGCCATAGTTGCTAAAGTTGAAGTGACTTAAATTGACATAGCTGGAGTCAGCGTTATTGTTATCAGCTTCGTCATTTTTAGCATTATTACTATCAACAGCAGCGTTATCAGCTGTAGATTGAGCTTGTGATGTGTGCAGCGCAATAGCAGCGATGAAACAGTTAATCACACCCTCATCTGTCAAGCGCGCTTGCGCCTCTGGTAAGGTCGCATGAATAAACTCACCAACCGTACCGCGAATAGCTGGTACATTTACCACTGCTTGCTGACCTGCTGATACCACTGGTGTCGCTTGTGGTTGAGTCTGCTGGCTACGTACAACACGTGGGTCATTACTGGCTTGACCGAACTTATTAGCCGTCACATAATGTTCAGAAAATAAGGCCTCATGAGTAAGCTCAAGCGGGGCGCTACTATCGACGTTATTGGCTGCCGGGCTATTGATAGTATTGATAGCATCATCAGTAGCAATGACCTCAACCGTATTATTATCGCTAGTCTGACGACTTTCAGGAACAGCTGGTAGCGTCTCTGCTTGAGCTGCTACTGG
The DNA here is from genome assembly GCF_035984995.1 of Psychrobacter sp. PL15. Lineage (NCBI taxonomy): Bacteria > Pseudomonadati > Pseudomonadota > Gammaproteobacteria > Moraxellales > Moraxellaceae > Psychrobacter > Psychrobacter sp. PL15. Next base: position 191,894 of record NZ_JAXCIB010000004.1, on the reverse strand, counting down.
ACTTGGGCTCTCAGTACCAGTATCAGTATCAGTATCAGACATTGGTTGCTCAGCTACAATCGGTTTGCTGTCCGTAACTTGACTGTCACTGATTTTACTGTCTTCAGAAACGTTAGACGGTGCTGCATCTTTAGTAACGTCGTCCTTCGTCGCTTCAACCCTATCATTATCAACTTGAGTACTTTCAGCTTGAGTGCTTTCAGCTTGAGTGATAACAGCCTGCGAGCTACCGACAGTTTTGCTATCCGTATCGGCTTGCTGCTGATCAGTATTTTGTTGATCAGGGCTTTGCTGGCCGGCTTTATTAGCTTCTAGTGCAGCACTTTCTGCTAGAGCATTTTCTGCTAGAGCACTGTCGACGCTTTGCGTGTCAGTATTTTGCTTGTCAACGACTTGTTTCCCAGCTGAGTGGCGCGACGCCTGTCCAGACTTACTATCATCTAAAGATAAATGTACCACTTCTGGTGGCTTGAGTTTGGCGGACGCTTCGCTGACCTGCAACGTCACTTCATTAGGGTCTTGGCTGCGGCGAGCGCTAGGCTGGCTTTTGCTGCTGGTAGCCTCAGTAGTCGCTAGTTGTGCACCTTGCTTAGCATTAGCATCAGCGGTTAAGGTCTCACCACGCTCAAGTTGGCCACGTGAGCTACGTTGACTGTGCGGCTTACGCTTAGCACGGGTTTGCTCTTCGCTCGAACTGCTGTCTTGCTGATTGGCGTCATTACGGGCTGCACTGTTACGATCAGAGTCGTTGCGCGCGCTCTCGTCACTACTACGTCCATTGTCTTGACGATTGTTACGGTTGCGATCGCTATTGCGTCTGTTGTCAGGCTGACGATTAGCGTTGCTGTCCGACTGTTTATTACTATTACTACTAGCGTTACTGCTATCTATCTTATTGTCACTCTCTGCTTTATTGTCGGTATCGCTGCTATCACTACTAGCCGTCTCATCGCGCTGATCTCTTCTTTGATGCGGTTTAGAAGATCTTGACTTGCGTGGCTTGCGTCTTCTTCTATCATCGTCATTGCTGTTGTCATCAGGATTACTACTGTCGACGTTACTGTTGCCAGTACTACTGCTACTAATGTTACTACTGTTGTCATTAGTAGTGTTATTACCGCGCGCTTGCTGACGATTAGCATTGCTATCTGACTGTTTACTATCTGACTGTTTATTGCCATTAGGCTGGCTGGTCTGTGGTGCTGATGAACTCTGAGCACTGCTCAACGCATTGCTATCGACTTGACCAAACGAGCCCAAGCTTTGTGCGCCAGTATTGACTAGTGCCTCGATGGCTTCAGCGGCATCACGACTACTGACGCTATGCGCTGTTTGTGCTTGCGGTGCTTGAGCAAATAGATTGGACAGCCAAGCGACGGCTTGTGGCTTGGCGGCAGTGTCTAAGATAGCGGCTTGAGCAGCGACAGGAGCAGCATTTTGCGCCTGATTGCTTTGCGCCTGATTAGTTTGAGCTTGGTTATTTTGTGCGTTACCGTTTTGTGCTGTACGGTTTGTCGAGTTCTGCTCATTCGCATTGTTATGGTTGCGTTGGTCATTGCTACCAGGAGTAGGGTGCTGATTAGCCGTTTGACCGTTATTGCTTTGGCTGTTGGTATTTTGGCTGTTGGTACTTTGGCTGTTGGTACTTTGGCCATTAGTACCTTGGTTATTAGTACTTTGGTTATCATTTTGATTGTTATTTGGCTGTGGTGCTCGGCTGCTCTGCTGGCCAGTTGACCGACTATTTTCAGTATCCGATACTTGACGTGGTTGGCGGGTCGGCTGCTGTTCAGGGCGCTCTTTTTCCGCAGTTTGCCAGTCAACGTTATAGCCAAGATCACTGTGCTCTTGTTGCTGAGTGTCGGTAATACGTTCATAACTGGTCGGGGCAAAACCATCACGGTTAAAGTGCAGCTTAAAGTTAGGCGACTCCAAATGCGCATGCGGTAAGATCGTGATGCGGGTACCACTGTCTTGTTCGAGGTAGACTAGACTGTCACGTTTTTCGTTCAACAAGAATGCTGCAATGTCAGTAGGCACTTCGGCCTGTACTTCACCTTGGCGCTCTTTTAGGGCAATTTGTTCAATCTGGCGCATAATGGATAGCGATAATGAACGCAAATCACGAATCATACCGTTGCCATGGCAACGTGGGCAAATATAGCCAGTCGATTCTTCTAATGATGGGCGCAGACGCTGACGGCTCATCTCCATCAAACCAAATTTAGAGATATCCCCAAACTGGACGCGCGCACGATCATATTTAGTTGCATCAATCAGGCGTTTTTCGACTTCTTTTTGATGTTTGTTGTCATTCATATCAATAAAGTCAATGACAATTAAGCCGCCCATATCACGCAGGCGCAGTTGGCGCGCGATCTCATCAGCTGCTTCTAGGTTGGTATGATAAGCGGTCTCGGCAACGTCTGAGCCTTTAGTCGATTTAGCAGAGTTGATGTCGATAGAGACTAATGCTTCGGTTTGGTCAATAACGATCGAGCCACCTGAGGGCAGACGTACTTCACGCTGATAAGCGGTTTCGATTTGTTTTTCAATATTAAAGCGCGAAAACATGGGTTCATAGTCGGTATATTTACGCAGCTTTTCCGCTTGGGTTGGCATTACCGCGTCAATGAAACCAGCGGCTTCAATGTAAGCGTTTTCGTTATCAATCCAAATCTCAGCGATGTCATCACGTAGGTAATCACGTACCGCGCGCGTGACAACGCCTGCTTCTTGATGCACCAAACGTGGCGATGGGTATTTTTGATTTTGTTCTTGAATGGCTTGCCAGATATTAAGCAAATGGTTCAAATCGTGCTGCAAGTCTTCTTGAGTTTTACCGATACCTGCCGTGCGAATGATGACACTCATACCTTTCGCTAAATCTAGATTACTCAGCATACGCTTCATATCTTCACGAAGTTTGCCAGAGATTTGACGTGAAATACCACCACCACGAGGGTTGTTGGGCATTAATACTAGGTAACGGCCGGCTAAAGAGACGTAAGTTGACAGGGCAGCGCCTTTATTACCACGCTCTTCTTTTTCGACTTGGACGATAAGTTCATCGCCTTCTTTGATCAGTTTTTTGATATTTTCGTCGCGTGGATTACCACTGAGATATTCAGCAGAAATTTCACGAATAGGTAAGAAGCCTTGGCGCTGTGAGCCATATTCGACAAATACTGCTTCAAGCGAAGGTTCGACCCGGGTGACATGGCCTTTATAAATATTAGATTTTTTCTGCTCACGAGTACGGTTTTCTAAATCAAAATCATACAGGTGATTGCCTTTACATAAGGCGACACGAATTTCTTCGTTTTGAGTGGCGTTGATTAAAATGCGTTTCATAATAGTATCCTATGAGTACGCATAACAACGACAAGACTGTTTTCGTGGCAGCAGCAAGCAGGGCTAATATCAAGATTAGCTGTAGATATTAGAGGCGATTTAAAAGGTAATAAATAAACTAAAATGGCTATTTTATAATGGTTCGTTTGTGTGACGGTTACTCATTATTTTTAACCTATAACTGTCAACCTAAATTCGTTGTTGAGACTGTTCAATGAGACCAGACAGTTTGTAAGGCTGCGATGGCTTAGTTCATATTTGTCATAAGGACAAAAAACGGGTTAGGTATAAAACCTAAGCGTTAAATAATTGTTTCTCAACACTCATAGCTCAAGTAGCAAGCTAATATTTTAAACTTATCTTTGATATAAGTTGTAAGCCTATATTAGAGGTAAGACCTGCTTTTATTGCTAAGACAGGGTGGCAATATCAAGGTCTTTATAACGCTGGCGCTATAAAAATTATTACATAGCCAAAATGAGCAAACGAATTATCATTGGTCCAGGTTAACTTATTTAGGTTTAGCCTCTTTATCTATCGTTCTATCTTTTAAATATCATTAATACCAGTGTAAGCTGTAGTTAGGGTGTTGCTGCGCTGTCATTCAACGGGGCGTACTTGGCAAACAGGATAAGTAACCGGCTTATTAGCACGGCATCGTGGCACTTATCTAATATCGTGTCACTTATCTAAAAGTCATTCAAATATCATTATCTGTTTGGCCGCCAATTTCAGGCAACGGTACATTCCTAACATCAAGCTATCATCACTTGCTCAACTGCGCTTGCCAATTAACGTTGCAAAAAATATGCAAATCAAGTCGTGGTCATGCGCTAAATGAGTAATTTGTATGTTGTTATCGCTTGATAAATGGACATTTTGTTCATGTTATTCATACGATTATCTGTGGTATAAATACCAGTTGTTAGGCTTTATGCTATATTTTATCAGACATTTTGCCTTAAAAATTAGATGAAACGTACAATCTAGCATGGTATATAGTATTTACCTCGTTACTAGCAAGTAGTAAAGATGGCAAGGGGCTACTTGAAACAATGAGGATTATTGCCGCAACCTATGCGCAATTGGCGCTCAACATGCTAAACTATAGCAAATCTTTGTGTAAATACCTAACTAAAAATGACAAACTCTAAAACGATTACCGACGCACCCGTCCATGAAGCCCCTGGCATCTTTAATAGTAAAACCCGTCCGCAAAGCGCTGACGATGAGATAAGTAACTTCGAAAAAGTTAATTATCTTGAAGTGACCCGTCATCAGCACGATCAGCGAGTGGATAACTTCTTACTTAATCGCTTAAAAGGCTTACCGAAACCGCATATTTATAAGATGATTCGCTCAGATGAGATTCGAGTCAATAACAAGCGCTGCAAAGCCCATGACAGATTGCATCGTGAAGATGTTGTGCGGATTGCCCCTGTAAAGTTAGCCACCCGTGACAAGCCGATTATCAGTACTGAGTTTGCCAAAAGCTTACTGGCGCGCGTGGTCTATGAGGATGATGGACTGATCGTATTAAATAAGCCTTCAGGCATCGCCGTACATGGCGGTAGTGGACTTGACTTTGGTGTTATTGAAGCCATGCGTGAAGTGACGAATAAAAAATATTTAGAACTGATCCACCGTATTGATAAAGACACCTCAGGGTTGCTCATGATCTCTAAAAAGCGCTCGACGCTCAAAAGCTTACAACAGCATCTTATCGATAGAACTATCCAAAAGCATTATTTGTGCCTAATAAAAGGGCAGCCGGCAATGAACGAGCAGCGTATTGATGCGCCGTTACTGCGCTATACAGTCGCTAGTGGTGAGCGCCGGGTCAAAGTTGATCCTCAAGACTCGCAAGCTAAAGAAAGCCAAACCGATATTGTGGTACATGGCCGGTTTATGGTTGCCAGTCAGCCGGTAAGTCTGGTAGAAGCCAAGCCTTTGACTGGACGCACCCATCAAATCCGGGTGCATCTCGCACATATCGGTCACGCCATTTTGGGTGATAATAAATATAATGTCCATGACAAATCAGGTGTCCATCGTCTGTGCCTACACGCATGGCGCTTGGATATTCCAGGTTATGAGCCGATTATTGCACCACTACCGGAAGACGTCGCCGCCTTGTTGCCAGCAGACGTTGAGCTGCCAAAAGTATAAGCCGCTTATTTTAGGGTTTTAGCAGTGATTGTTTCAGCCGTTACTGCTATGCAAGAGTTATTGTGAAAACATCATAGCTTGAGGTTAATATATGAGTCAGTCAAACGTCAATAGCTCAGTTAAGTCAGAGGTTGCCACAGAGTTATCGTCTATGGACACTATGAATATCTTAGCCGATAAAACACTGATCATCTTTGATTGGGATGGTACGTTAATGGACTCCATAGGCTTGATCGTTGAGTCTATGCATATTGCCGGAGCAGCGCATGGTTTTCATACCACTGACCAAGCGGTAAAAGATATCATTGGTCTCAGTCTGCTGACAGGGATCGATATTTTATATCCGGATGCTACTGATGAGCAAAAGCTAGCGATTCAGCACAGCTATAGCGACTACTACATTCCTAATAGCCATCGCACGCCGCTCTTTATTCATATAGAAAAAATGCTACAGACTTTGCGAAATCAAGGCAAGCAGCTGGCAGTGGCAACCGGTAAAAAACGACGGGGACTTGATCGGGTATTGGATGCATCTGATAGCCATCACTATTTCTCGGTAACCCGCTGCGCTGATGAGTCAGAGTCTAAACCCGACCCACAGATGCTTAATGATATTTTGAATTATACGCAAAAGCAGATAGCTGATGCGGTATTTATCGGTGACAGTATCTACGATATTCAGATGGCAAATAAGCTGGGTATGACCAGTATCGCGGTTGATTATGGTACGGCAACTCACGAAGATCTAGCCGCGCAGCATCCTACTTATCAAGTGGATACGCCGCAAGGTTTATGCACTTTATTGTGTATTCAATAGACAATACGCGCCCCAAAATGTAGTCAGTAAAATTTAGCAAACGAAAAAGGGCGGTATCGCTAATCGACTATTAGCGATACCGCCCTTTTTCGTTTGCTTATTCTGCGTCTTTTGGTTCATTGCCCGCTTGCTGACTGGTTTCTTGCTCAGCACTTTCTGTTTCAACACTGTCTGTTTCAACGATGTCTGCTTCAGTACTGTCTATGCTATGACTGTCTTGAGCTATACCGTCTTGCTCGATATAGTATTGCTCGTTAACAGCGGGTTTAGTGACTTTTTCTTCACCAAGTTTATATTGGTACCAATTTCCCATCACGCCAGCCAGCTCATCAAGACCTTCTTTTCTAAGCGCCGAAAATAGTTGAATGGTACAGTCTAGCCCTAATTTTTTCAGAGCTTGGCGAGTATTGAGTAGCGCATTTTTAGAGGCCCCATATTTGAGCTTATCCGCTTTGGTTAGCAAGATATGTACGGGTAGATTGCCAGCTTTTGCCCAAAACAGCATTTGCTCATCAAAGAACTTTAATGGATGGCGTATATCGGTCATTAATACCAGACCTGCCAAACTTGAGCGTGATACCAAGTATTCTTCTAATTCCACTTGCCATTCTTTTTTCATTTCCAGTGGTACGGCAGCGTAGCCGTAGCCTGGCAAATCGACCAGCCGCCTATCGGTATCGCCAATATTGAAAAAGTTAATCATCTGCGTGCGTCCGGGGGTCTTGGACGAACGAGCCAACTGTCGCTGATTGGTCAGTGCGTTGATTGCTGATGACTTACCCGCATTCGAACGACCTGCAAATGCCACTTCCAATCCCTCGTCAGGTGGACAGAGACGGAAAGTAGGCGCCGAAGTCATAAACTCAGTTTGTTGTATGCGTTGACGGGCTTTGGTGTTAAACGCCGCATGTTCAGCGGCGACATCTTTAAACGGGGTACTCATAAATGACTCGTTAACATTCAAAAATTAAAAATAAAGTTAAATATAGTAGCGAAGGGCCTTAAGTAAAAATGCCCTAAATAAAAAGGATCTTAAATACAGAGGTCCTAAGTAAAAAAATATTAAAGAGTTGTTTTAGATAGATACAGTATGAGAGGTTTGCGGTCAAAGAAGTGACCGTTTAAAACCACTCACAGTGTCATACTATTACTTATCTTCCCTATTGCAATACCTGCTACTAACATCATATTAGTGATAGCATAACACTAAAATGTACAGTCGCTTAGCAAAAGTTACGGGCTTAATTAGGATGTTTTACCAAAGCTAAACCTGATTCGTCTGTATTAATATGATATATATTGTTACAATATTGGTTATACGAATGGAAGGAGGTGTCTTATGCATTTAATCACCATACTTTTCGCCAAAACAGGTCGCGCTTTGAGCGTTAGTATTGCCGCGTTGGTCATCAGTGCGGCAACGATCAGCAGTGTTGCCGCCGCTGACATTCCGACCATTTATAATGATGCTTGTGCCGCTTGTCACGATAGTGGCGCGCTAGGTGCCCTCAAAAAAGGCGACGCCAGATGGCAACAGCTCATACAGCAAAAGGGCATGCCCGCATTGGTTCAATCTGTTAAAGGTGGCATGATTCAAATGCCAGCAGGTGGATTATGTGACAATTGCAGCGATGAAGATTATCGCAAGCTAATCAATTATATGAGTCAGTGATAAGTACGAGTAAAATCAGCAAATAAAAGCGTGAATAGATAGGGTAAAGCGCAGGTTTCACTAACTTTATGCGCTTTTTGTTTTTTTGCAGGGCACGCTACCGCATGGCCAGTAGAAAAACCTCTAGAGGCTACGATTAACTGGGCAAATATCTCAAAGTCTTGCTATAATAATTGAAAATAAACCCTGATATTAGTAAGTACTTTCGGGTTGCTTGTGGTAAAGACCTCAAAATATATGGGTTACCTCGCTATACAGTAGGTTGACGCATATCGAGTGTCTTGTTAAGACAATCACTCTAAATAATGCTTACGTCGAGCCAGTAGGATCTGTATCAATGAAAAAGTTAATTGCTGCCGCCAGCTTATGTGTTGCCAGTTTCAGCGTACAAGCTGCTATGACTGTTCCTGAGTATGACGTTACTGCAGGTAAAAAAATCGTAGAAATGCAATGTGCCGCCTGTCATGGTGTCGACGGTGTGAGCGTGGTTCCTTCGCAGCCTAATCTTGGCGGTCAAAACATTAAGTACGTATATAAACAATTGGTCAACTTCAAGGCAGGCTACCGCAAAAACGGTATGATGCAGGCGCAGGTGGCTAATTTATCCCAGCAAGACTTAGCCGACGTGGCAGGTTACTATTCTGAACAGGCGCCTTGGGGCGTCGGTTTTGGTAATCCGGCGACTGCCACAGAGGCCTCTAAGTTGTTCTTAGGTGGTGATAAGTCACGTAATGTGATTGGTTGCGCTGGCTGTCATGGCCCAGATGCCGCGGGCAATATCTGGGCTGCGTTTCCGCGTCTAGGTGGACAGCATACTCTGTACATCTCAACCCAGCTTAAATTGTTCCGTGCTGCGGGCCGTAACGATGATATCGATAGTGAAGATCAAAAACGCGTCAACGATGCCGGTAAAGAAGGCGAAATGGGTATGATGCAAACCGTAGCGTCAAGATTATCAGATCGTGATATTCGTATTTTGGCGGACTATGTGAGCGCCATACACTAATTAATTACGCTTTAATGATCGTCACAAAGCACCATTATCTAGATGTCCTTGATCATAGCTCAGTCATTACTTAGTCACTAAACCCCGATTTCGGGGTTTTTTTATAGCTGCAGGTCCCCTATAGTATAGATAGTGATATAAGTTCTAGTTGTTATGACGGGTATCAACGATAGGGGCTATCATTTGCTGTTTTTATTATTAACGTTATTCACTTTTGCTCGTTTGGATTGAGATTATGATGATCCGCTATGCCTCTTATTTTATCGCTACGCTTCTGCCACTATTGCTATTTAGATGGTTTGCACCGGCTTCAATCGGTGAGATTGATTTTTGGTTACTGTGGTTGTTAGCTATGGTGCTGGTATCGTTACCAGTAGTCTATGCTGAGATAGCACTAGCATACCGTAGTACCGAAGCGCCGATGGCAGGCATGCAAAAACTCACTCGCGAGGCAGATGTGAGTCCATTATGGCGTAGTTTTGGTTGGTTGGCAGCGATAGTATCTATCCTCATTGCCGCGCTAGTGATATCAGGTGCCAGTAATGGCATATTGTCTGCACTCACTGAGCTTGATAGTGCGCCGGCTGTGCCAAGCTTTGCCGTTGCTGGTGGCTTAATGGTCATTGCTTTGCTGTTAAGCTTATTGGGTGTGGCACCGTTGCCGATTGGCTTAGGCTTGATGATCGTAGGCTTGATAGTGGGTGTCGCAAACGGTTTACCGCAGATTAATTTTGCCATGACCAATATTAGTTTGAGTGAATGGGGACGTGCAGTCGCCTTAGCACTAGTCAGTGTTGGCGCAGGTACAGGACTGTATTGGTTCGGTCAGCATCTAGTGACCAAGCAGACCATAACAGCAGTAGAACCGGACCACTATAATACCTCGCCATCTCGTGCGCCAAGTGGTTCTAATACTTATCGCGCCACTAAGTTGGTGCTACCCATTTGGATATTACAGTTGGTGGTAGGCGTTATCGCCTTATTAATTAGCGGTTTGAGTCTGCCTCCTATCGGTCAGCTACTATATTGGGTAGGGGTATTATTCGTCGCCAGCTACCTGCTTCACTATGGCGCTCAGCAGTTGGCGCATAAATTTGGACTGTTGGTCAGCTTAGTGATGACCTTAGGCATAGGGCTGCTATTAGTGATTGCGATACCGACCACTTGGCTGGTTGGGTTATTGGTCGTTATCAGCAGTGTGGCCGTGCTATTATTATCTGTTTTTGCCGGCTGGCGCATGAAAGTTAGCCATTTGCGCAAGTCTCTAAATTTCAGCAACGAAGCGTTATACAATCTGTGGCGAATAGCAATCCGGCTGATTGTGCCATTAGCGTTGATTTTAGCCTTGATAGGTTGGATTATTCAATGGTTAAGCTAGTGGCTGGTGATACTGATACGGTGGTTAGTAGTGATAATGAAAACATCGAGCCGAAATCTCAGCAGGTAGAATTAATTACCGTATATTTAGCTTATGCTGAAGACGCGCAGCGCCAACATTATTTAACCTTACAAGTAAGTCATGGGGCAACGCTATACGAGACATTGGTGCAAGCGGGCTGGTTGGTTCAGTTTACAGCGTTAGCATTATGGTGTGAGCAAGTGGCGAATATCACTACGCCAACTGCTAAATTATGGCACGTAGGCATCTATGCACAAAAGCAGCCGCTCAACTATCAGCTACAGCCCTTTGACCGTATTGAAGTTTATCGTAGCTTGAGCGCTGATCCGATGTCTCAGCGCAAAAGTAAATCAGGTGGTTAACGGTTAAGCATATCTGTTGTTGACACTTATGAGGCTGGTAAGGTCTCAACCCCTTCAATTCGATTGACTATACCTTGGTCGTCAAAGTAAACAATGAGATGTTGGCTGGCATCTTTGACATCAGCAATGCCTTTACGACGACCTTCTGTTCCTGCTTGGTAATCATAAATGTAATCCCAGCGATTGGGTTTTAGAGTGTCTCTAATCGCAGGGCTACCAAGAATATAAAGCACTTGGTTTTGGTTCATACCTACTTTTACAGTTTTTGCTTGTGTTTGAGTAATAGGGGTCCCTTGCGGCAATTCAATCTTATACACACTCAGGAACGAGCAGCCAGACATGGCAAGGGTGGCGCTAAACATACCGGTAATGACCAGCTTACGTAATGCGCTTGAACCGTTTAGCGGACGACGATTAAGCGGACGAAAAGTTAATGGCTTTATCATGATAAGATGACTCATAAAAAATGGGTTGGGTGCGGTTAAGTGCATTTGATGCTAGTTTTACCGGCAATCGCCGATAAATCATACGTCATTTACTTGCAATTGCCTACCACTTACGACATTATTTACTAGACTCTATCCGAGGTATCTGGTTCTATATAGTTCCTGTTCATAAACTTGCGATAAAATCCATAGAGAAGGGCATGCTATAAATGAGCCCAAGACCATTCGTTTAGACATTATTTTAATTCCTAACAATCAGTAAATGACAACCCACAACGATTATTTACCTCATATTTTTTTAAGTTTTTATGTGCTAAGACTTTGACAGTCAGGAGGGATATTATGGCTTCTTTTACCAATCAAGATTTACGTAAAGCGGGATTAAAAGTAACGTTACCGCGCATCAAGATTTTAGAGCTGCTGGAACGAGCAGAGCTTCATCATATGAGCGCAGAAGAAGTGTACAAGGCGTTAATTGAACAAGGCGAAGACGTGGGTTTGGCGACCGTTTATCGTGTGCTGACCCAGTTTGAACAAGCGGGTATCGTTGAGCGTCATAACTTTGAAAACAACCTGTCAGTGTTTGAGATTGCTCAAGAAGAGCATCACGATCATTTAGTTTGTGATGTTTGTGGCAAAATCATTGAATTTCATAACGAAATTATTGAAGAAGAGCAAATTAAAGTCGCAAAAGAACATGGTTTTAAACTCTCTGGGCATTCATTAGTGCTCTTTGGTATTTGTAACAAGCAAGAATGCCGAGACAGTGCCAGGTAGTGTGTCAGTATGACTAATAAATAAAAAACGGCCCTCGCTATGAGGGCCGTTTTTTATTGCTGTTTTTTGTTCTTAGATTATAATACCTATAGTCAATGAAAAGTAATATCGATACATAACCTACTGCTGGCATAAGCTTTTCTTACTTGCTGTGCCTACGCAGACAGAGGCTACAAAAAGCTTATACCAGCAGTACCGTCGCGTTTTTAAGGTATTTTAACTATATATAAATAATCGATTTCAGTGAGCTTAACTGAGCAATAAAGCATACCTAGGTAGTATTTAACGATAAGCTATCAGCACCTTCATTTAAATCAGTCGTCGTATTTTTACCACTTAGCTTAATCTTTAGGCGCAAATCGTTAGGAGAGTCGGCATGCGTAATCGCCGCTTGATAAGTGATCTCGCCGTTTTCGTATAAATCAAAGAGTGCTTGATCAAAAGTTTGCATACCGCTATCACGAGAGCGGGTCATGATTTCTTTAATGTCATGAATCTCACCCTTGCGAATGTAATCACTAATCAGCTGTGAGTTTAATAAAATCTCAATAGCGGCGCGGCGACTCTTGCCATCGGGGGTTGGAATAAGTTGCTGGGCAACAATGGCCTGTAGGTTCAGCGACAAATCCATAAACAACTGATTGTGTCGGTCGGTCTCAAAAAAGTGAATGATGCGGTCGATAGCTTGGTTGGCATTGTTCGCGTGTAAAGTGGCGAATACTAAATGTCCCGTTTCTGCATATTGAATGGCATAGCTCATAACCTCACGGCTGCGAATCTCGCCGATTAAGATGACATCTGGTGCTTGGCGCAGGGTATTCCTCAACCCGGCTTCAAACGATAAGGTGTCAATACCTACTTCACGCTGGGTAATAATACAGCCACGGTGCTGATGTATAAACTCAATAGGGTCTTCTATGGTGATAATGTGCCCATGAGAGTTCTGATTGCGATGTCCTACCATCGCCGCAAGCGTGGAAGATTTACCAGTACCGGTTGCGCCGACCAGCAAGATAATACCGCGATTTTTCATTGCCAATTCTTTTAATATGGGCGGCAGCCTTAGCTCCTCGACAGTAGGGATTTTATTTTCGATCTTTCGTAAAATCATCCCTGCCATATCACGCTGCATAAAGGCACTGACCCGAAAACGTGCTTCCTGTGCTTCGTCCGTGATCGCAAATTGACACTCATTGGTGTCTGCAAATTCTTGTTGCTGATTTTCTGTCATCACACTTTTGACTAACTTCATGGTCTGATCAGCGGTCAGTGGGGTTTTCCCAACAGCTAAAATCTGCCCATTTATTTTCATCGAAGGCGCCACGTCAGCGGTAATAAATAAATCAGAACCGTTTTTCTTGATCATTAGTTGTAGTAGTTTATCAAAATCCATAGCGTCCCTACTTTCAAAATAAATTGATTAAAAATGGTCTTAAATTACCCTCCAGCGATCATCAAGACTAATCATCAAAGAGTGAGGTCATCAAAAGCAAAGGGTATTAAAAATAAAAGCTGTCGACATTCAATAACGATGAACTCGCAGTATTATAAAAATGCCTCTGGCTGTTTAGCATGCGGCCGAGCCACATCCTTACTAATAGTACCCTTGCTTACTAAGTTTTTGAGTGATTGATCAAGGGTAATCATACCTTCACTGGCACCCGTTTGGATAGAGGAGTACATTTGTGCGACCTTGTTTTCACGGATCAAGTTGCGAATCGCCGGTGTACCCAGCATAATTTCATGTGCCGCCACCCGTCCGCCTGTTTGACGGCGCAGTAACGATTGCGAGATAACCGCTTGTAATGACTCAGATAGCATCGCGCGAATCATTTCTTTTTCGGCAGCAGGAAAAACATCAATGACGCGGTCAATAGTTTTAGCCGCCGAGCTAGTGTGCAAGGTGGCAAAGACCAAATGACCAGTCTCAGCCGCTGTCAAGGCGAGCCGAATGGTCTCAAGATCACGTAACTCACCAACCAAGATCACATCAGGATCCTCGCGCAGTGCCGAGCGTAGTGCAGGTTCGAAGCCCAATGTATCACGGTGTACTTCGCGTTGGTTAATAAGGCTTTTTTTGGATTCGTGGACAAACTCGATAGGATCTTCAATGGTTAAGATGTGCTCTTTACGGCTGTCGTTAATGTAGTCAACCATCGCAGCCAGCGTCGTTGATTTACCCGAGCCAGTAGGACCTGTTACCAACACTAAGCCGCGCTTAAAGTCTGAGACTCGCTTAAATACATCACCCATTCCCAGATCGTCTAGGGTCAGAACCTTGGCAGGAATGGTACGAAATACGGCGCCAGCACCACGATTTTGGTTAAAAGCATTGACTCGAAAGCGTGCTAAATTAGGAATCTCAAAAGAAAAATCAGTCTCATAAAACTCTTCAAAGTCAGCGCGTTGCCGATCATTCATGATGTCATATATCAACTGATGCACCACTTTATGGGTCATCATCGGCATATTAATACGGGTCATTTCCCCATCGACCCGAATCATCGCTGGCATCCCTGCTGAAAGGTGTAGATCTGATGCTTTATGCTTGACAGTAAAGCGCAATAGATCTTCGATACTTAGGATACTTTTTGCAGTCATAGTCAGAAATTCCTATCAATCAATAAGGGTAAGATAAAACAACCACCAAAGTATTTTACGAAATACCAGCATATGAAATTATATTGAATTGCTCTTGTTAAAATTACTGTATATTAAAATTACTGTATATTAAAATCACTACATATCAAAATCACTACATATCAAAATCACTATGTATCAAAATCACTATGATTTTCAGTAGCTTGTTTCAAAATATGTCACAATATCATAACAAGACTATTAAAATTTAACCATCTGTGACGCTAAGAAAATGTAAAGACCACCGTTCACCACCTTATTTTATTGAGTTTCACTTAATGCTATGCTGATCTAACAACAGCTGTCTAACAATAGTTAAAAAATACCCTTCAAGTCAAAAATATACTTTGTGAGTTTTTATGAATACTACGTCTAATCAGCACGATGCCAATAATATCCAGACCAATACTAGTGAAGGTCCCAATACTAATGAACATATTAGCAATAATATGACTTCAGCTTTTGATAAAGATAGTCTAGTTGATAACTGGCAACAAGTAAGCCAACAAGTCGAGCAGGCATGTACACAAGCAGACGTTACCGAAGCTGATAGCGTACCTATTGTGACTTTACTGGCCGTTTCTAAAACTAAGCCTGCCGAGATGATTGCCACTTTAGCCAGCCAAGGACAGCATGATTTTGGCGAAAACTATCTACAAGAAGCGATCGAAAAAATTGCTATCCTAAAAGATCATCCTGACGGTGAGAAGATAGTTTGGCATTACATCGGTAGTATTCAGCGTAACAAAACCCGTGATATAGCTGAGCATTTTGACTGGGTACAGACCCTTGAGCGCGACATCATTGCCAAAAGATTGAATGATCAGCGCCCAGACGATATGGCACCGCTTAACGTGCTTATTCAGCTCAATATAGATGATGAAGACAGTAAGTCAGGCTGTCTGCCGGAACAGTTGCCAGAGTTGATAGCAGCTATTAAAGGTTATGAACGCTTGCAGTTACGTGGACTGATGATTATCCCGGCCAAAGCGGATAATGATAGTTTTGCTCGAACCCAGCAGATATTTGCAGATATCAAGCAGCAGTATCCAGAACTGCCGGCGTGGGATACGCTCAGTATGGGTATGAGTGGGGATATGGCAGAGGCCATTGCCAATGGCTCTACTATGGTGCGGGTTGGTACAGCGATATTTGGTGCGCGCGCTTAGTAAGTTCAGCTACAACAGCCAAACACACCATATCGCTATTATTAAATAATATCTCTAAATTTTAAATAATATCTTCAAACTTGGTCACTAACAGCTGATTAATTTTGTGGTTATCAGTAGCCAAAATTTCAAAGCGATAGTTGGCGTATTCAATACTGTCCGTCTTCTTAGGGATCTTGCGCAGCATATACGTCATAAAGCCGCTAATGGTTTCGTAATTTTGGCTGTTGGGTAAGTTAATAATTCCTAATGAGCGAATCACATCTTCAATCGGTGTCATGCCGTCAATTAACCAAGAGTTATCGGTACGCTGGACGATAGGCTGCTCCTCCAGCGTAACCAGCTCACCCATGACGATGCTCATCACGTCTTTTAGAGTAATTACTCCAACCACTAGCCCATATTCATTAACGATTACCGCAAAGTCAGCACCAGTAGACTTAAACATTTCTAACACTTCAAATAGCGACAAGGTATTGGGAATAAACAGCGCTGGTTTTAATAACGCCTTGTCCGTTAAGCAAACCTCCTGCTGCTCGAGCACCAAAGCCAAAAAGCTGCGCGACTCAACATAACCCGTAATATGCTCCAAATCATCATCATGACAGACCAAAAACTTATTATGTGGCTGCTCAATCATTACCTTGACCACTTGTTCGGTGCTGGCTTGGCTATCGAAATAGACAATATGTTCGCGAGGGTTCATCACCGAAGTTACTGTACGCTCTTGCATTTCAAAGATATTTTCAATCAAATGGTGCTCTTGTTGCTTGAGCACACCGGCTTCAGCACCGGCATCCATCACTGCATAGATGTCTTCTGAGGTCATATCGTCGTTACGTACGGTTGAGATACCTATTAGCTTGAATATCAAGTTCGCTGCGCCATCAAATACCCAAATAATAGGCTTTAGGATGAAGATCAAAAAAATCATTGGCTGTACTAATTTTACGGCAATGAGTTCAGTGTTCGACATGGCGAGACGTCTAGGCATTAAGTCAGCAAATAATGAGAACACACTAGTGACCAGTACAAACGACACCACCGATGCCAACGCCTCATTATTAAACAACAGCTCCAAATAGGGACTGATGGCCGACTCACCGATAGCGCCCGCTGAAATGGCCACGGCATTAAGAACCACTTGTACCACGGTGATAAAGCTACCGGGATGCTCTTGCATATTAAGGACGACCAGCGCTCGTACGTCACCTTCTTTGGCCAGAATTTGCAGCTTGACCTTACGGGCAGCTGCGATCGCAATCTCAGCGCTAGAGACGAAGGCGCTGAGCGCAATTAATAATAAAAGAAACACACTAGCGGTTAGCAAGCTCATGACATACTCGGATAGCAACTGGTTAGGACGACCATTAAGATGTGGGATAGGTGTGGTGGTATAGAATAAGCCATCAGTTTCATTATGCGACTAACAAAATTCTGATAATAAAAAAGCTAGGTAAGTACCCAGCTCATTATAAAATACGCTAATTCCTGTGCTTAAAATCTAAAGCTATTATCATTTCAAACAATCGATATGACAGATATTAAACCGTGATCATTGTCACATCGATTGAGGGATAGTTAAACGTTACCCTTTAATTGACCATTTGTTCACCAATGGATAACGACGTTCACGTCCAAAGGCTTTGTGGCTGATTTTAGTGCCAATAGGCGCTTGACAGCGTTTATACTCACTATTATCAACCATTCTGATAATTTTAGCGACCACATCCGCATCGAAGCCTTTATCAATGATGTCTTGATAGCCCATATCTTCATCGACATATAAGGTCAAGATACCATCCAAGACATCATAGTTTGGCAAGCTGTCTTGATCTTTTTGGTCTGGACGTAGCTCAGCTGATGGTGGCCGTGTTATAACACGCTCAGGAATAACTGGTGTGTCCTCGAGGCGGTTGCGGTAGCTTGCCAAGTCATAAACTTGTGACTTGTAAACGTCTTTTAAGACATCAAAACCACCTGCCATATCACCATATAAGGTAGAGTAGCCGACGGCCAGCTCTGACTTGTTACCGGTAGTGATGACCAAATGCCCAAACTTATTAGATAAGGCCATCAAAATGACACCGCGGGCCCGTGCTTGAATATTCTCTTCGGTAGTATCTGCAGGCGACTTGTTAAATAAAGGCGCAAGGGTGTGGCGAATACCTTCAACCGCGTCAAAAATAGGGCAAACGGTATAAGAAACATTTAAGCGTCGTGCTTGTGCTTGCGCGTCCTCGAGGCTGATTTTTGAGGTGTATTCATACGGCATCATTACAGCATAGACTTTATCAGCACCTAGCGCATCGACTGCGATACATAAGGTTAACGCTGAATCGATACCCCCTGATAGACCGAGAATAATCCCAGAAAACCCGGAAAGATTGACATAATCACGTAGGCCAACCACTAGAGCTTGGTACATCTCTGACTCACGGCTCAATGATAGTGGTGATTTTACTTGAGTATTGAATTTAGACGTGTTGACATCTAGAGTGGCCAGTAATAGCTGATTCAAAAAACGCGGGGCTTCGTGAGCAATAGTACCATCTGCCTGTACCACCATAGAGCCGCCGTCAAATACTAAGTCGTCTTGACCACCAACCGCATTGATGTAAACGATAGGAAGCGTATGCTCGTGGCTGCGTTTCGTCAGCATCGCTTTGCGAGCATCCTGTTTCCCAATCTCAAAGGGAGAGGCATTTAGACTGACGACCAGATCAGCACCTTGCTTTTTTAGATCAGCAATGGGGCTTTTTTCCCATAAGTCTTCGCAGATAAGTAGGCCTATTGTGATGCCTTTATAGTCAAATAAAACCTGATTTCGGCCTTTATCGAAGTAACGGCGCTCGTCAAAGACCCCGTAATTAGGTAAGAACTGTTTGTGATAAAAGCCCTTTTGATGACCGTTATGTAGAATAGCAGCAGAGTTAAAAGTACCATGATGGTCGACATGGGGATAGCCGACGATCATCACGATATCGTCAATATCACTTAGGGTAGACAGGGCGCTTTTGACGCGACCTGACAAGCTTGGACGCAACAGTAAATCTTGCGGCGGATACCCTAATAATGCCAGCTCTGGGAAGACGATAACATCAGCGCCTTGCTTGCGAGCTTGTAACGCCAGCGCGCGCATTTTTTCAGCATTGCCAGTGATATCACCGACCAAAAAGTGTGATTGCGCTAAGGCAAAAGTGACGGTATCTTGTGGCATAATAGTTTTGCTAGTCTCATGTGAGGCGGTAAGGTTAGGGTTGTCAGTGTCTTTAGACATTTTTATTGTTCCTATCATTATATGGTTTAAAATTTGGTGGATCAATCTCAGTTCAAAATAAAACTAATGCAAAATGAAGCCGCAATTATCCAAAACATGACCCTTAATGTTAAACCCGAATTTCGAATTAGCATTATGAGTGTAAAACTTTAAGCAGGCGCCAACGTACTGTTGATGCACCATACTTAAGAGACTAAGGCCAGCTACTAAAAAGTAGCTTTTAGAGTCCTTTTAAAAGTGATTGTGAAAAGTAATTGTTAAAAGTAATTCTACAATAACAGTCTTAAAAATACATTAAGCACTAAAAGTAGTGAAAACAGACGGTGTAAAATTGATTCAACTTTATTTAGAAAATAAAAAAATAATTTATTCAGTATAGCATTAATTGTTAGTCCTACGAGAACGCAGCAGTGAATTACCCTGACCAGTGTCTGTGTAAGAAGTCGAGATCAAAGGCATTAGTCCGCTACCGTTTTTAAGCATTGTATTCTAAGCATTACCGTTACTATTCAGTTAGACTATACAAAGAAAGTTGTAAGTAAAAATTACAACACAGTATTATTTATTTGCTATCTCTTGCTGCATAATGAGAGCTGGTAGCCCCTGTTTTGTCGGGTTGTCTTTTATACTGCGGCACCCCATGCTATACAAAATAATAACCGCTAATAACTATCGCCAGCGATTACAGCTTATGGATATTGCCTATAGGTTGGCGTCTATATATTTAAAAATTTTGCAGTAAAAGCGCACTAGGTTTTTGCTGTCTGTTCTTGGTTTATACCCTATGATTGAAAACTGGACAAAAGAATTTGTTATTCAGCGCTTGCTAGCAATTACTTTGTTAGTAGTGCTGTTTATATTATGTTTTCAAGTGGTGCAGTTTTTTATTGTGCCGGCATTGTGGGCAGCGATTTTGGCCTATGTGACCTTTCCAATTTATAAATTCTTTCATGAAAAAGTGCGGCTCAGTTCGGACTTTAGTGCGGCTATTATGACGGTTAGCATCTCTTTAATAATAGGCGTGCCCCTGGTTATTGGGGTATTTATTCTGCAGCAAGAAGCATTGAGTTTAATCAGCAACTTGGTTTATCGCATTAGAGTGGGCTACGTAGATGTGCCCGATCCTATTAAAGACATACCCATTATCGGTCAGCAAGTCAAAGATGTTCTGTGGAGAATCAACAAAAATCCTGAAGGCACGCTTGAAGCCTTTCGCATTTGGGTTCAGTCGCATCTATACTATGGCAAAGTAGCGTTTGATGTGGTGTTCAGTAGCCTTGCCAAACTTGGGATGGCTCTGATGACGCTATTCTTTTTTTATCGTGATGGTACCAATCTCATACGTCAAATTCGCCAAGCCTTGCGCAATATTATCGGTAATCGTATTGATGGTTACATCGACTCTGTAGGTACTACCACGCGCGCGGTAGTATACGGTATTGGTCTAACCGCATTGGCGCAGGCAGTACTGGCAGGTATCGGTTATTATTTTTCCGGCTCACCAAGTCCAATATTATTGACGCTTATTACCTTTATGGTCGCGCTTATACCCTTTGGGACGCCGTTTGCCTGGGGTGCCGTATCGATTTGGTTATTAAGTCAAGGACAGACCACCGAAGGTATTGGTCTGGCATTATGGGGTGTACTAGTAATAAGTTGGGTCGACAATCTTATTCGTCCTATTGTTATTAGTGGGGCCACTAAAATTCCTTTTATCATTATTTTTATTGGCGTATTAGGCGGCCTAACCGCATTTGGTTTCGTTGGTTTGTTCATCGGCCCTGTCGTACTGGCAATTGGTCTTGCGGTATGGCGTGAGTGGATATCTCAACATAAAAACGAAATTTTTGCACCCCAAGAAGTGCTGTTAACCGACGGGCCAACCGAGAGACCTGCTGATGACCACAATGACCACAATGACCACAATGACTACAATGACTACAATGACCACAATAAAAACAACCCTGACTGAAGCCGTTATGCTGTAGTAGAGACTATATTAGGCGTAACAACGCTGGTGTGAAACAATACATTGCATAATCATTCTGCATAGATAATACCGCTATCTTAAATAATAATATCTCAACAATAGAGTTGCTCAACGATGCCTAACACCCTATCTTCTACTGTTAATATTCACGAATCAGCTCAAACCATTAAACCTCTCGTTATAGTCGCTGATATCAACATCGCCGGCCTCGATGAGTTTTTTAACAGCTCAACACTTGGGCAAGCTACCGAACAGACGGTCAAGATTGTGACTTTGGCAGGACGTGATATCAATGCCCAATTGCTACTAGATATACAGCCTGATGTACTATTGATAAGGTCTGTGACCCCGATAGGTGAGTCGTTATTGGCCGATAATCGTAGCGTAACATATATTGGTTCTACCACTATTGGCACCGATCATGTTGATCAAGATTATTTAAATACGCGCAATATTACTTTCGCTAATGCCGCAGGCTGTAGTAAGCATTCGGTAGCGCAGTATGTGCTGACGGCTATTCTGACTTTACGTCCGCAGCATTGGCAGCAGCCAATGACGCTAGGCATTGTTGGACTTGGCAATATAGGCAGTACGCTTGCTCAATATGCTACTGATCTAGGCTGGCAAGTGCTGGGTTATGACCCATTGTTACCCGCCTCACGGTTTAATAATGCCAGTTTTGCACAGGTACTTGGTCAAAGTGATGTGGTGAGTTTACATGTGCCCTTGACCGACAATGATGGCGTTAATGGTAGTAAGCAGAGCGACTATCCCACACGTCATCTTATCAATGCCGCCGCTTTGGCCGCTATGCCGCCGCACACCATGTTAATTAATAGCGCGCGCGGGCCGGTAATTAATGCTGACGATCTAGCAGCAGATATTGACCGCACAGCGCGACAAGTGGTGCTCGATGTGTTTGAGCATGAACCACAAATCAATGAAAGTCTATTGTCGAAGCTGGCCATTGCCACCCCACATATCGCTGGCTACACTTTAGAAGGTAAACTGCGCGGTACCCAAATAATCTATGATACGTTATGTGAGGAATTAGCCATAACACCGGCCCAGTCCATGCATAACTTACTACCAGTCAACATGTTTTTATGGTCAGATCTACAAGCTTATCCAGGTAGATTAATAAAATATTATGACATTATGCAAGACGATGCCTTATTACGTGGCACGCTAGTCGATGGTCAGGTTAGCGGGGCTGATTTTGATCAGCTGAGACGTGATTACCACTTGCGCCGCGAATGGCAGTTTTAAATGAAAAGTTTTAGATAATATAACAGCAGCATATCAATAATTAGCAATAAACTGTAGGCAAACATGACCAAAAATAATAGCCACATTTCTGGCTCTATGCCTAATGCTACGCCAACATACGCTCCCACGATGACGTTGGCAATGGCACATAAGCGTGCGCAACTTCTTAATGACATTCGGCAGTTTTTTATAACCCGCCAAGTACTTGAGGTTCAAACGCCACTATTGTCACAAGCGGCTAATACCGACACATTCTTACAATCAGTAGCTGCTAACGTTACCTATCAAGACCAACCACGCATTTACTATCTGCACACCTCACCTGAATTTGCGATGAAGCGTTTGCTTGCCAGCTGGCAGGTGCCTATCTATCAAATTTGCCCAGTCTTTCGTGATAACGAGATAGGGGCGCGGCATAATATTGAATTCACCATGCTTGAGTGGTATCAGCCACATTACAGCTTAGATGCCCTTGCGACCGAGTTGGGCGAGTTGTTAGAAGTGCTTTACGACTATCAAATAGTAATGAATCACTATCGCTATGTTGATGCCTTTATAGACTTTGTGGGCATTCACCCGCTAACCGCCAGTATTTCGGCGCTGCAGGCGCTGGCAGAAGACAAGGGTTTGACAGGCTTTGATTTTTCTATAGTGGACAGTAGCTTAGAAAATACAGCAAATAGCAGTGACAAAAGGAAGAATGAAAGAAAGAATGAGAGTAATAATGAAAGGAATGAAGACAGCCGCCAAAGCTGGTTAGATCTGTTGTTCAGCCATGCCGTAGAGCCAAACCTAGGCCACGATTTACCCACCTTGATAGTAGACTATCCACCTGCAACTGCCGCCCTAGCAAAAACCGCCCTCGATGAGGACGGTAATATGGTGGCTAAACGTTTTGAGTTATATATCAATGGCATTGAGATTGCGAACGCCTATGATGAGCTAGCAGATGGACCCGCACTAAGACAACGCTTTGAACAAGACAACGACTTGCGACGTCGTCATAACCTACCACAAATGCCTATTGATAAGCATTTACTGGCCTCTTGTAATGACTTAATACCCTGTAGTGGTATCGCTGTCGGTCTAGATAGATTGCTCATGGTAATAACGGGAGCGAGCTGTTTACAAGAGGTAATCTCTTTTCCTAGTAGGTTGGCCTAAGTCGCTAACAAGACCCAGTATACGACTATCCTGCAGTTATTAATGCCTATGACTAACATGCCGGTAATAAAAACCAGGTCATCAGTTAAGCCATTCTATGCGCCATAAGCCAGTTAATGGCATGATTTAATAGTGACGACTTCAGTATTTGCGGTGTATCGTTAAAATACCTTAAAAACGCGACGGTACTGCTGGTATAAGCTTTTTGCAGTCTCTGTCTGCGTAGGCACAGCAAGCAAGAAAAACTTATGCCAGCAGTATATTATGTATCGATATTACTTTTCATTGACTATATTCGCTCATAGTCAGCAGAGTTGTTATAAGCTTGCGACAGCTTCTTTAATAGGTGTGTCACCATTACGCATGCTGAAGACTTGCTTACTAGTGTTACTAGCGTTTAAAACAGCAACTAGGGTAGTGGCAACATCTGCAATCGTATTGCCTCCAGCATTAGGATCATTTACAGTAATATTACCAGTGCCTGCCTGCTCTTTTAAGGCACCAGCCTGTACGATGGTATAGTCAAGCGTGCTGTCATTTACCAGCCACTGATCTGCATAATGCTTACAGATATAGTAGTCTTTTAAATTCGTAATGGCAGCACTGTCCCATTTGCTGGTATCTAATGAAAACACTGTACTGAGCATGATATAACGTGTAATGCCTTTATCTTGTACCGCTTGCATGGTCTTGACCGCACCGTGTAGATCGACTTCTAAAACGCTTGTACCACCCGAGCCTGCTACAAAATAAGCGGCGTCGATATCGTCAGCAATCTGGCTTTGAATAGCGTCTTTACTGGCAGTAATATCTAAATTCAATTGGGTATAACTGTCGACGTCAAATAGCTTCTTTTCCTGCCGTGTGGTTCCTACTACCTGATGGTCATCAGCCAGCAGCTGCTTGACCAAATCACTACCCACTCGACCACTCGCACCAATCACTAGAATTTTCATGTGCTTTCCTATTATTCATTAACGAATTCATTGTTTTACATATTTACCGTAAAGCGCGACAAGTGGTATTGGTCATGCATGTTATACATGACTAATATCACTATATAAGCCCTAATGGTAAAAGCTGAATATACAGTAACAAGTACTAGGTACCCACTTTGTTATGAAGCGTGCCAATTACATGATATTTAGTTGCAGAGTGTATAGGGTTTGCAAGATAGGCTTTAAAAGCTAACTATTAACGTACTAGGCTGTTAAGCCCGTCAGCAAAGGCTTTTTTATCACGGTCACCATACGGCTTTTGTCCGCTCATTTGCTGCAGTTCTAATACTCCTGTACCGCGCATGGTATCCATAAAATCGCGCATATTGAGCTTTTGCTTAATGTTATTTTTATCATAGATGACCCCGCGCGTGGTTAATACCTTGCCACCTTTATCAAGAATATCATTCGCTAACGGGATATCACTAGTGATGGCCAAATCACCTGCTTGTATATGCTCGACAATATAGTCATCGGCTTTGTCGAATCCTTGCGGTACTACAGTCATGACCAATAATGGCGATTTGCGCAACTTGATGGGCTGATTGGCGACGAATATCGCCACCGTTTGCGTGCGCTCAGCAGTCTTAATAATCAAGTCTTTGGCAATCAGTGGCACCGCATCGGCATCAACCCAAATTTGCATTATTGCTTTGCCTTATCGTTACTCTTCTCTGGTGTTTTATAATTTGCAGTTATAGTTAATGCGTCCTGTGCAGCGCTAAGGTCAGATTCTTGGGTTTTAGCCTGGTCTGGGGTTGCAGTATTATTGGCGCTATCGAGCTTAGAGTCATGGATCGCTACACTTTTTTTATCGAGGCCAACCTTGTTAGGCAGTACCGCAACCAGTTTATTCAATGCTATTTCCAAATCGGTGACGTCATTAGGCATTAAGGTAATATGGGCAATTTTGCGGTCTTCACGCTCCGCTTTATGATAGCTATGATAATGGGCGCCATCAATATTTAGAACGGCGCTGATATCAGGATATTGTCCCAGTACATTGATCATAATAGAAGGATGAACGTTGTCAGTATCGCCCAAAGGTAGGCCGACCACGGCGCGAATATGGTTTTCAAATTGGCTGGTGATTGCTCCTTCGATACTCCAATGCCCAGAGTTATGGACGCGTGGCGCGATCTCGTTAGCGAGTAGGTAATCATGTCCGCTGGCATCTTTACTGACAAATAGCTCGAGCGCCATTACACCAACGTAGCCAAGATGGTTCATCACGGTCGTAATAGCATCGGTAGCTTGCTTAAATAAGTGACTGGTACCCACTGCCGGTGCTTGGGTTTTGGCGAGGATACCATGGTGATGGTGGTTTTCGACTAAATCATAACAGCGAACACTACCGTCTTGTGCACGTGCAGCGATGATAGACACTTCGCGGCTAAAGTTAATAAAACCTTCGGCAATTAATGGCGCAGGCGTTGAGGTCAAACTACCTTTACCACTGACCGCCGCTTTTAGCTCTTGCCATGCCGCTTTAATGTCACTGTCTTGCTTGATCACAAACTGACCTTTGCCGTCATAGCCACCGCGACTGGTTTTGAGCACAATAGGCAGACCTAACGTATCGCAAGCTTGCTGTAGTTCAGCTTGCGAGCTGACGACCATAAAAGGTACTGTGGCGATATCTAACGTATTGAACATCTGCTTTTCTTTTAAGCGATCTTGAGCAATGCTAAGGGCAATCGGTGGTGGAAACATACCCTGTTTTGAGCCGCTACTTTTTGAATCTGTACTTTTTACGTTTGACTGGGACAATTGAGCCAACTGTTCAACAGTTGCAGTGGGTGTGTTTTCAAACTCTAAGGTAAATACATCGGCAGCAGCAATAAAGTCCGCTAACTGTTCACTACTAAATACGCGCCCATAAAGACTGGCAGGGCACTCAGCATTGTCTTCTAAAAATACACATTGATAACCGAGTGGCATGGCTGCCTGTGCGAGCATCATACCGAGTTGACCACCGCCTAAGATGCCAATAGTACGAATGGTTTGGGTGACAGGGTAAGCGTTGGCTGTGGTCATGATAGGCTCTTTGTGTTGGCAAGGGGTTTGAATAATTTGGCACGTCAAAATAGGAAAAGGTGCATGATATGCACCTTGTATTTAGTAAAACCTATCTATTAAAAAATATCAAGTTAAGAACACTCAAATGAAATATAATTGAATCTATCTGAGCTAGAAAATCAATTTTCTTGATGAAACATTCACCGTCTGTATATATTAATTTTAGCTATTAATAATACCTGGGATGGGGCTGGCTAGGATAGTTTCGGTTTGTGATTGACGTAGATTGTGTAGCTTAGTTGCAATTAAATTATCATGTAGCGCTAAAATTTGAATGGCCAACAGCGCAGCATTATAAGCGCCCGCACTACCGATAGCCAATGTCCCCACCGCAATACCTTTGGGCATTTGTACGATAGAAAGTAAACTGTCCCAACCACTGAGCATGGAGGATTTTACCGGTACACCTAAGACTGGCAATGGCGTTTGACTGGCACACATACCTGGTAAATGCGCTGCGCCACCTGCGCCAGCGATAATCACCTGTAGGCCGTTGTCTTTTGCACCTTTGGCATAATCAAATAGTCTATCAGGCGTTCGATGTGCCGAGACCACTTCACATTCAAAAGCGATATCAAAATCTGCTAACAATTGAGCAGCCCCATACATGGTTGCCCAATCAGATTGTGAACCCATAATAATGCCCACTTTTGGCTGACCGGCAGGGGAAGTGATAGGGCCGTATTGATCAGTAGAATGGGCAGTAGCCGATGTCATGCTCATAATGCGATATCCTCAAAAAGACCATCATACAAAAGTTTTGCCCTAGTCGTAAAGCTGAGTTTTATCGTTGCTTTTAAAATATGCTTATGAACTAGGCCAAAGCCAAGCGTTTAATCGTGGCGATATTGCACAAAGTTAGCTTTTTTGAGCGGTAAGGGTGCAGAAGTATCTAGTTGATAACAGGTCAAATAACCACTATCAACTGCTGCTGAATAATCGGTACAAATTACCTGCGCGCTAAGGGGTTCAGGCTCACCTGTCAGCCAGTAATGTCCAACAAATACTGGTTTATCAGTCTTAAGGGTAAAGTTGATATGTTCCGCCATGGCATCGATTGGAATTTGGGCCATTCCTGAGCTAGGGGCACGTGCAATTTGATGAATGGTCCGCGAATTTAGCTCATCAAGCCACCATCTTACGCGAACCTGCGTGCGTTCAGCGCCATCTTTATCGACCATCACTAGACCATCAGGCAGTGGTGTTTCTACGCCTTTTAATACACGCTCTAACGCTTCATAAGATGAGGTATGCTTTTGTGCCGTCATCATCAGTGCTGCAGGTGTCAGACAGTTATTGTCTGTCAGCAGAGGCTTGAGCACTGCCATACTGTCTACATCCCAGCAAGCATGGACAAAACAAGCATAGTCGGTCTCAAGCCATAAAGGAATCTCATAAAACCGCTGTAGCCAGTATTGATGATTCTCTGAGCCAAAGGGCAGTTCGGCTAAAAAGGCCTCATGCTGGCGCACATGCACGTCATTATGTGAGCGTAAATAATGCTTCGAATAGTGGTTGTCTTGGTTGTCTTGGTTGGCGTTTTGGCTAGAATTGTCACTGGGATCAAGAGTAGCGAAAGTCAGTGCGTTGTACTCATGATTGCCCATAACTGCATCGGCAACCCCAGCGTCTAGCATGGCAAAAACGATCTCCAACGTCGCTAATTGTTGGGTACCGCGATCGATTAAATCACCAATAAACAGCGCCCGATGACCGTCTGGAGGCATAAAACACTCACCATTATGTGTATAGCCCAGTTGCTTAAGCAAACCAGTCAGCTTGTCTGCATAACCATGAATATCACCAATAATATCTATAACCATAAGTCGTCATCAAATCTTAAAATGTAAAAGTGCTTAAAACGTATAATAATGCTAATCAGCACAGCCGCAGTACTGTTCAAACTAGCGCTATGGGACAATAGTAGAGATATGTACTTAAAACACAGCTCTAAAAAGTTGGAGACAGTAGCGCATTAATAAAATGCGGCAGTACTTGTGGCTGCAATATAATAGTCGCTATTACTCCAAATGCGCCGCCCCACAGATGCGCCATATGGTTGATATTTGAGCCGCCTCGCTTATTGGCATAAATGCTATAAGCAACATAAGCGACCGCAAACAATATCGCTGGAATAGGGACGATAGCAAACAGATAAATAGTTTCCCACGGGGCGACTAGAATAAAGGCAAAAAGTACTGCTGATACCCCGCCTGAGGCCCCAAGACTTAAATAGCTGGCATTGTTTTTATTCTTAATATAACTTGGAATCATAGCTATTATAATAGCCACTATATAGAATACCACGAAACCATAGCCGCCTAAAAATGGCTGATATAACCCTTCAATAGCACGACCAAAAAAATATAAGGTAAACATATTAAACAGTAAATGCATACTGTCGGCATGAATAAAACCATGAGTCACAAAGCGGTCCCACTGACCACCACTAACCGCTGGTGGATAAAAAATCAGCCGGTTAAACAGCGTTTTATTTTGCCATGCTAATAAACTGATAATAACAGTGATAATAATAATAAGAGTCGTGTGATTAAACAAAGGGTAATCCTTAGACCAAATCTGATGAACCAATACCATTAAAGTCTAATGGTTAGCGCCAATCAGCTAAATAGTAGTGAAGTGGTGATGCAAACGCGTTAACGACGTCTACCTATTTTATTTCATCCTATTTTCTTTTATCTGAGATAGATTCATTTTAGATAATTAAAGCTAAACCATAATCATGAGTCAACAGAATTTACATAGGTATACATATCTGTCTCTGTTAACGCTCTAAACAAACTTTAATTCCTAATGTTTATTTTGAACGACTTTTGGCAGGTTTTCACCTTAAAATTAATGCCGTTAAAGGCTGTATTTATGAGCATCATCGACCAATTAGAACAAACCGTGACTCCTGCAGTATTAGGGGCCAATAGCAGTGTGGCATATCTTAGCCTGCTTGAGCAGTTTTATGCAATTTTAATCACCCGTCTGGTGGTCCCAGAAATATATACGCAGCTACAACGCAGTGACAGCCTGGTAGAAACAGCCACGAGCAGTACATTATTTGAACAACTATGGCAACAGTCAAGCCAGCGTCATTTATTAATCCAAGAACTAGCAAGCACTCACCATATCGATGAGACCACCACAGAACAGCTGGTTATAAAGGCCGCATATCTAGCGTATCAAGCGCTTAAAAAATCGGCAAACGGGCAGTTTTTGCCAGCATTTTTGCAAACGCAGCAGTCTGATATCCGTCAGTATTTACCCGTCTGGACATCAGCGGTCGTTATGCCTGTGATAGCGGTGGCGACAGAAGAAGCAAAGGTGTTGCTAGAGGAGCCGACTTATATTAACAAGCAAGCGCCCAATACAGCCGTTGCTGCTGAGCAAGCGCTTGCGACCGATGATCTGCCCCTAATCATTGAAACCAATGCAGGTGCTACACCTGTTGCCACCGATGCTATTCATGCCAATCCTTCTGCTTATCATGGGCCAGAAATGCGTGCGGAAATACGCAGTCGTAATCAGCATAATAATTTATTATTGCGCTGGTCATTACTTGGTGGGGCCTTGTTAGCGATTGCTTTGGTTTGGGCGTTGTTTTTTAGGAATGATGCTGAGTCCGTACCACCAATCGTGGTCACACCAGTGGTTACCACTCCTGAAATAGTGACACCAAAATCAGTATTGACACCTGTACAATTAATGGTGGCGGTCGACGATAGTGGTAACTTGTATAGCTGTTCAGCAATGGTCGGTGATGTGAACTTACAAACGTCGCTCAAACAGGCTTTGATGGTCAGCTTCAGTGGGCAATCCAGTATTTGTGAGGTGACCATACAGAAAGGGCTGGCAACCACGCTAGCAAACATGAGTATTGCCACGCTGCCCGATATCTTAACTCTGATGAGAACCGTACCATTTTCGAGGCTGCAATTGCAAAATGACAGTATCAGCCTAGAAGCACCGAATGATGTTCTATTACAGCGATTGCTAATCGATATGCGTACTTTATTACCGGCGATGACGATTACGACCGCTACCCCTAGCGCAATCGTACAGCCGCCTGCTAATACGTACGACGACACTCATAATAACAATAATAATAACAATAATAATAACAGTAATTATAATGATGACTATAATAATAATATAGGTATGCAAGATAGTGGCAGTCGTCCTATAACCAGCGATAACAATCTAATTACCAATCAACCGAACCAACCGCCTGTTAATAATACGAGTAACAACCTTAATAGCAATGTTAATAGCAATAGCATCGAGCCTACATTACCACCACCGCAGAGTAGTATTAACAATAATAACAACAGGTCACAAAATAACCAACCTGCTCAGTCTTCAGGGCAAATGTCACTGGCTGAAGCTGATGAGATTGCTAACGCCACTATTATCTCTGAACCAGCGCAGGGTGGGCGTCCTATTAACCAATAGCATTATGAATTAGTAATTAATATCATTCTAATACCAAACCCATAATATATAGTATAATTCAGCTATGACTATACCAACAGACACCCTAAAAGATCATAACTTTGGCAAACTCTCGAAGACCGAGCGTAACCCCAGAGCCCGTCAACGTCTCCTTATTCTATATCAATATAGCATAGGCAAAGCCACTAACGACATTGCCAAAGACCTCTACATTCACCCTGAAACCGCCAGACGCACCAAGAAACGTTATCTTCAACGTGGACTTGACAGTATCTATGACCGTCCCCGCAAAGGTCGACACAGTAAACTGGCGGAAGCCGACATAGATGCCTTTAAAGCCATGATCGTCTCTGAGCAAGAAAAGCGAGCTGGCGGTCGTCTAACCGGTAAAGACATCCAACAGATAGCCAAAGAGCACTATAATGCTCACTATACCGTTAACGGTATTTACGAGATGTTAAAGCGTATCGGTATGAGCTGGATAAGTGCTCGTAGTCAGCACCCAAAAGCCAATGATGCGGTACAAGAAGCTTTTAAAAAAACTTTATAACCCATGTCAAAGAAATATTACCTGAAAGTATTGATTTACAACAAGTCGATATCTGGTTTCAAGATGAAACTCGCATAGGACAACAAGGATCACTGACTCGAGTTTGGCATTACCGCGGTCAAAGACCTCGGCTTATCAGACAACAACAGTTCTTATTAACCTATATCTTTGGTGCTTTCTGTCCTGCTACGGGAAACAGTGTGGGACTGGT
Organism: Psychrobacter sp. PL15; assembly: GCF_035984995.1. Taxonomy (NCBI): domain Bacteria; kingdom Pseudomonadati; phylum Pseudomonadota; class Gammaproteobacteria; order Moraxellales; family Moraxellaceae; genus Psychrobacter; species Psychrobacter sp. PL15. The sequence goes on along the minus strand of NZ_JAXCIB010000004.1, from coordinate 160,081 downwards.
TCTGCCTTGGGTTAATAAGCAAACCATGCTCTTGCATATGCAAGAGATCAGTAAAGCGGTTCCCGAAGGTCGTCATGCGGTGGTGGTGATGGACGGGGCATTATGGCATCAACCAAGCTTGAATCTGCACAATGTGACGATGCTTAAACTGCCCCCTTATTCACCTGAGTTAAACCCGGCTGAAAACGTGTGGCAGTATCTCAAACAGAATGAGTTGTCTAATCGCTGTTATGAGGACTATGAGTCTATTGTTGATGCGGCTTGCTGTGCTTGGAATAAGTTGCTTGAGCAGCCAGAGAGGGTTCGCTCTTTGACTACTCGGACTTGGGCGCAACTTTAGTTATTGGGTTTGGTATAAGTAACGACAAACAGCTTGTTGCTGATGACACAAACAAAAGGATTGCAGAGGATAGCCATGGTCAATTCTTTTGTTTGTTTTAAATATGTTCACTTCTAGCACTTATTTTATTATCTGCCAACTGTTACTATTTTCACCAGTCAAAATGATTCTCGTATTGCAAGTAACCCAACATATCTATTTATGATATTGAACGGTTATGTTGTTTATTTGTAGCGGATAACCGTTATGGTTACGTGTGATAACTGAAACATTACCTATCGTAGCATTTACACTACAGCGATTTTATTGCGATGTGCGGGATATCACTCTTATAATAGTGGCATATTGCTACAAGTGACTCTCTTTGATAGTGAGTCGACTATATTTAAATCATATAAACAGCAACTAGTAGAGGATTTACACTATGGATGTTATCAGTCATTTAACACGAACGGTTAGCCCAGCGGCACTTGAAGATGATCGCAGCCCAGCGAAGCGAAGTCTACTTGAACAGTTCTATGCCATCTTTGCAGCTCGGCTAGCAGATAAAGATACTTATGGACAATTTGCGAACGAAGATATTGCCCGTGATGACCAAGGATTCTATAATCGTGTATGGACTGACGATGCGCAACGTGATCGTATCTCACGTGAACTTGCCGGCGCGCATAATGTTGATGCGACTGCAGCTCGAGGCTTGGTCGCTATGGCGGCGCCATTGGCATATCATGAAATAAAAAGCCTGGCAGGAACCACTCCTGTACCGCAATTTTTAAATGATAATTTAGCCAGTTACCAACATCATATTCCTGCATGGGCCACTAGTGTTGCTCCTGCCGGCACGATAGCGGCTGCTTCTACTGGTAACCGGATCTCAGATACGGTCAGTACAGCGCCCTTACAGCGTGAAGAAGAAAACAGTGGCAGCTTCATGAAAGCATTGTTACCCATTATCGGCCTGATTATTTTAGGTGCGTTGGCTTGGGCTCTACTTAGGGGCTGTCAGGAAAATCCTGAGCCGATTGCAACACCAATTGCGACAGAAGAGCAGGTAGCCGAAGGGGACAATCAAATGGCGGTTGCGGCTGATATTGAGCCTGCGTCACTACGTATTGCAACCGGTGATACTGCCAATACGTTATATGCTTGCCGTATAAATGTGGGTGACGAAGCGTTACAAACCAACGTTATGAATGCCTTGAATACGACGTTTGGTGACGAAGCAAATAAATGTCGTGCTGATGTCGATGATAGCTTTGCTACAGACATGCCAGCAGCAGCCCAGCTTGCTTCTATATTGCCGCTGATCAAAAACGTACCAAACGCCAGTATGTTAATCAAGGGTAATGAGATCGTTGTTAACGCTCCTGACGCTGCGGCATTGGACCAATTAGTTTCTGATTTACAAGCTGTTGCGCCAGCAATGACCGTAACTGCTGAAGAACCATTGGACTTACAAGCGGAGATTGATGACAGCTTAACCGCCTCTCAAGCTGCTGTCGATAAGCTTGGCGAAAATCCAGACCCACGTGATGTTGCTCGCGCATTAAGTCTACAAGTGGTCAACTTTGCAGTGGACCAGGAAATTATTCCTGATGCCAACAAAGCAATCTTAAACCGCGCTGTTGAGATCATGGAACAAGTGCCAGATATGAAGTTGGTTATTATCGGCCATACTGATAAAACTGCCGATGCTGCATATAACATGAAGTTATCACAAGAACGCGCTCAGTCTATGAAAGACTACATGGTATCGAAAGGCGCTGACGCGAGCAAATTGATGACCAAGGGTATGGGCGAAACGGATCCTATCGCTGACAACTCAACTGAACAGGGTCGCTTCCGCAACCGCCGTATCGAGTTCATGGTATATGACGAATCTGCTATGGCGAGTGATGGCACGGTGATAAGTGACAACGCGCTTAACCTAGATATGAATCCATTGGATAGTAATAACGATGACTTGCTGCCAGATGGTGATGATCCAAGTCGTGGCACAGCGTTGGACCCAAAAACTAACACTCAGTAAACGACCAGTAAAAGAACCGAACAGCTCTGAGTATAAAACCTTAAGCAAGTAATATACTTAGCAGTTGCCATTTATAATATGATTGATACTAAAAACACTGTATCTTTGAGCAATGGCTCTGACTGGAAGTCATGGCCATCATCCGTTTAGGTCCTTCAGGCAGTCATGTGTTGACTCATTGAATAAACAGTCATGCGCTGAACTTTTTGTTGGCTCAGGTATACCGCAAACGCCTTGCCCTGTAACTCTATTTTCAGGGCAAGGCGTTTGTGCATAAGTGACTGTATAGTTAAAACACCTTAAAAACGCGACGGTACTGCTGGTATAAGCTTTTTGCAGCCTCTGTCTGCGTAGGCACAGCAAGTAAGAAAAACGTATGTCAGCAGTAGCTTATGTATCGATGTTACTTTTTATTGACTATATCTTCTGCTAGCGGTGAGCAAGTTGCTATTGAAAGCGCTGAACGACAACCCTGCAACATAAGGAAATGAACATGTCAGGATCAAATGAAGGTTATAAGTCTGTATTTAGAGAGGGGCTGTTTGCGAATCAAACGCATATCGTGACTGGCGGTGGTAGCGGCATAGGGCGTTGTACCGCTCACGAGCTTGCTGCGCTCGGCGCAAGGGTCATATTGATCGGGCGCAATCAGGATAAGCTCGATGCTACCAGCGCCGAAATTAGTGAAGATGGTGGCGCGGTTGGTACTAGGGTTTGCGACATTCGTGAGGAAGCTGCTGTGACGGATATCGTCAAGAGCATCGTGGATGAGTATGGTGAGATTCACGGACTGGTCAACAATGCAGGCGGCCAGTTTCCGGCCCCGCTCAGTTTGATTAGCCAAAAAGGTTTCGAAACAGTGGTGAGAACCAACCTAACTGGGGGCTTTTTGATGGCGCGTGAAGTCTATAATCAGTCGATGAGCAAACATGGCGGTGCTATCGTCAACATCATCGCCGACATGTGGGGTGGTATGCCAGGCATGGGTCATTCTGGGGCGGCTCGGGCCGGTATGGAGAACTTTACCAAAACCGCTGCTGTCGAGTGGGCCAACAGCGGAGTGCGGACCAATGCGGTAGCACCTGGCTGGATTGCATCCAGCGGACTGGATAAATACGACGTCAGCATGAAGCCCATGATTGCCCAACTTGCCGAGAGTGTCCCGCAAAAAAGACTGGGTACTGAAGCTGAAATTAGTGCAGCGATTTGCTTTCTTCTTAGCGAAGCGGCTTGTTTTGTCAACGGCGCCACGCTTCGGGTTGACGGCGCTGCGTCTTTAGGCAATAGAGTGTGGCCGCTCGCGTACGCCAAACGAAAGCCAGAATTCAATGGCTTTCATCGGAGTGTGGTACCAAAAGTGCTGCGTGAAGACTAGGTTAGCGGTTAGCAGAGAATAAGCAGGTTTATAGGTTCGAAAGTTCGAAAGTTCGAAAGTATCATAAACAGCGCCTATAAATAATGGCCATAGGTAAGAAGCTATAGGTAAGAAGCTATTATTTATAAGCAGTAGGGTCTTTGGCGGTAGTATTACTGTCATATGTGGTTGCCTTAGGTTGAGCACTAAAAAACGTCTGTGATATCGTTTGTTTGGCTTGTTGCCAATGCTCGAACTGCTGGCAAGTACTCTCAAGATCACCCTGCCATATTGGAATCTGTCCGCGCATCGTTTTAATACGCTTTTGATTTGGATACGGTAAGTCCTGGGCGGCCTCGGCAGCTTCATGGGCGGCGACCCGATCATTACATACCAATGCAATATCGCAACCGGCCTCAATGGCTGCGTGTACGCGTGCGCTAATATCTCCTACCGCTTGGGCTCCTGCCATAGATAAGTCATCAGAGAACAACACTCCCTTAAATTTTAGCTGTTTTCTCAAGATATCTTTTAGCCAAATTTTGGAAAATCCAGCGGGCTTGTTATCTACTTGCGAAAATATCACATGGGCTGGCATCAAGGCATCGAGGCATGATAGCGTTTGTGCAAAGGGTTGCATATCACTGGCCATAATCTCATCAAGGCTACGAGTATCGATCGCTTCTACCACGTGCGAGTCAGGCGCGATAGCACCATGACCGGGGAAATGCTTGCCTGTGGTGGCCATTCCTGCTGCTTTCATGCCGCGCATCAGCTGAGTGGCTAGGATGATAATAACCTTCGGATCTCGATGAAAACTACGGTCACCGATGACTTGGCTGATACCATCTCTATCGAGCACTGGTGCAAAGCTGAGATCAATCCCTACTGCCAACACTTCCGCTGCCATCAAATAACCACAATCATAAGCACAGCTGAGGGCAAAGCTAGAATTTTGATCAAACAAGTCACCCAGCTTACCCATTGACGGTAAGGGAGTGAAGCCTTCACGTAAACGCGCCACTCGTCCGCCTTCTTGATCAACGCCAATTAAAATGTCAGGATTGTGATAGCGAATATCGTCGCACAGCGTCCGCACTTGCGCCGCATTGGCCACGTTGCGTGCAAACAATATAACCCCGCCAACCTGTGCCTGTTTGATTAAGCTGACATCCTCAGCAGTCAGTGCTGTATTATCAATATCAATCATTAATACGCCATACATTGCATGATCCTCACAGTGTTATACACTGTTATATTCTGGGGTTAATTTTAAACGATGTTGTGGTCTATTTTTTATCAAACTGCTACGGCCTCAACCTTGTTAATCTTACTAACGATTAGTCTGAATTTAAGGTTCTGTTATTGATATTACTTCATTGATATTACTTTATTAATAGTGCTTTATTAATAGTACTTTGAATATGCGATAACAAAAAACAGTCAAGCTTTGCGATTATAATCTAATTATGCCAGCTATTGCTTGCTGAGCGAAACGTGATGGTTTAATAAGCCAGTAGCATTATTTAGTGGTTGCTCAACATCAACGGTTTACCAGTTAATAATGAATCGGCCGTCCATAAGGAATATGACAGAAAGTTTGGTATATATGGTCGCAAAGTGTAATATTGTTTATACAGGTTTGAGACAGTTTAGCGGCTCCAGTCATGCTATTATTAGCTATTTTTTAGCGATGCATAATCAATTAGAAACACTTTTTTAATCTAATCTTATATTTGACAATCAATTTATACGTTCAGTTTAGGCAAATAGTTAAAGTGATGCTTTACCTCAATTAATTAAAATAGATTTTGTATAGAATATTCAGTATTTAGCGACAAAATAAAAATAAGTATGGTGCGTTTATTGGCTTTTAATGCTGGCTCAATTAATCACTCAATAGTAAAGCTTAATAGTAAAGCCCAATAGTAAAGCTCAATAGTAAAGACAGTACCGTAAAAATAGCTAATAATAAAACCCGCTATATGTGACCAGAAGTGATTGATTTAGCCATTTTTTTTGATAAAAATAGATAATATTCAAGATATTTTTCACTTAAGATAACTAGGTATATATGATGAAAAAACAACCAGCACAGTGGTTACTCAGTGTGGCATCAGTGGGCATCGCTGGTCTTATTCTTACGCAAAGCTACGGCACTGCGGTCGCAAATACCGAGACGGAAGGTTTCGTACAGACACCCGAACAAAAGATAACCACCCGCCAAGTAGCGGCCTTACTTGATCGCAGTCACTATCTCAACCAGCCCCTTGACAGCGCAATGGGTAGTGAGATTTTATCAATGTATATTGATAGTCTTGACCCTAACCATACCCTATTCTTACAATCCGATGTCGACGAATTTAAGAAAAAGTATGCCAGTGATTTTGGTAATCGGCTTAAGCGTGGCGATCTATCTGCAGGGATAGAGGTCTTTGAGCGCTATCGTAAACGCTCAAATGAGTATTTTGAGCTGTCGACAAAGATGCTCAAAACGGATCTCGACTTGACCAGTAGCGATACCATTGTCTTTGACCGTGAAAAGCTCAATCATTTTAAAACTAAAAAAGCGCAGCGTGACTATTGGACACGTCAGCTTAAGTTTCAGTTGATTAGCATTACCCTAGGTAAAGAAAGCGAAACCGCTAAAGAAAAAGTATTTTTGGCCAATCCAGATATTACTCGTGGACAAGACTTGGTACGCGACGATGATCGTACCCCAAGTGAGATTCTACTCAACCGATTATCACGGCAGCAAGAGCAATTCACCCGTCTCAAAGATGATGAGGTCATGGAAACGCTGCTAAATACCGCCATGCTTACTTACGATCCGCACAGTAACTATTATGCCCCTGTACAAGCGAATGAGTTACAGATTCAATCTAGTCTGCAGCTAGAAGGAATTGGGGTTTCTATTCGTCCTGATCGCAAAAATCCAGACTATACTAGAATTGTTACTTTAGTCGATGGCGGACCAGCGGCGAAATCAGGGCAAATAAAACCTAACGACTTGATTATCGGTATTGCCAAAGATGGCAAAAATATGACCGATGTGGTCGGTTGGTCGACGCGTGAAATCGTCAGTCTGATTCGGGGTAAGCGCGGTACCTCAGTGACGATAAAATTACGTCAGCCCAATATGCCAGATGCCAGTGCCCGTACAGTGACTGTGGTGCGTGATATTATCGCTCAAGAAGAGTCTGGGGTTACTCATCGGGTAGTAGAGGTACAGCGCCCTAATATTGATGCCAGCCCTAAACGCATTGGTGTCCTTGAAATACCTAGCTTTTATCTGAATTATCGCGCCCGCCGTAATGGTGAAGACTATCGTAGTGTCAGTATCGATACTGAAAATGCCATTAAAGCGTTGAATAAAGAAAATATCGACGGCCTAGTAATTGATCTGCGCAATAACCCGGGTGGTTCGTTAGACGAAGTAGCCAAAATGCTAGGCCTGTTTATTAAGAGTGGCCCGCTAGTACAGATCCGTGATAATCGCGGTAATATCCAAGTCTACCGTGACGATGATGGTGGCGAACAGCTGTATGACGGCAAGATGGTGGTGATTACTAACCTAGCGTCTGCCTCTGCTAGTGAAATATTTGCCGCTGCTATTCAAGATTATGGCCGTGGACTGGTAGTTGGTAGCACCACAACCGGTAAAGGTTCAGCACAAATTCAGCTGGATAATTTAGCCTTGGGTTCTGCGACTTTAACCCAGCGTAAGTTCTATCGTATCACGGGTGGTAGTACTCAAAATAAAGGGGTTGTGCCTGATGTTGAGCTGGTCAATATTTATGATGATGCCACCTTTGGTGAGCGTGCGCAGAAAAAAGCCTTACCTTGGGATACTATCAAGACCGCAGCTTACAAACCTGAAGCGAAGTTTAGTGACAGTATACTAGCAACACTGAATCAGCAGTCTAAAATTCGTCAACAGCAAAACCCACAGTTTTCTTACTTAACGGCGCTAAATAACATTCGTGATATGGACGATGAGAAAAAACCTATTAACATTAATATTAATAGCCGCCGCGCCAAAATGAAGCTGATTGAAAAGAGTTCCTTAGAAGCTGAGAATAGACGTCTTATAGCGACTGGTGAACGTCCATATGCCAATTGGAATATCTATCAGGCAGCGATGGATGCAAAATTTGAAGAACGTAGTCGAATGAAAGTTAACGAACGCCCACAGTTACTAGAAGATGAAGCCTTTATTAACGAAGCGGCCTATTTAATGCTAAGCGCTGATCCAAAAGTTAGCTTGAGTCCTGAACAAAAGCTGTAGATTATAAGTCACTATAAATTGCATGTAAGCATATGCTTACGTGTAATGACGCCTGAGCCTCTTACTAAGAATAGCCCAATCTGCGATTATACATTCACGGCACGATTGAATGATACTCTTTATTTATACTAGGGATTGGTATTTATAGGTAGTTTGTAGATTGGGTCAAGGATGGCTTGCTGAGTAAGGATGATAGGGCAAGATGCCCGATGGTTACAACATATTTCGGGATTAAATATGGCGTAACAGTAACAAGGATGGTTAGTAACTAAGACCGTGTAACGCTTGTCGTTACACGGTCTTATTGCGTTTGCCATAGCAAAATTTATATCTTACAGTCTATTGAGTATGATACGACTGTCTCACCTATAGTTAAAATACCTTAAAAATGCGACGGTACTGCTGGTATAAGCTTTTTGCCGCCTCTGTCTGCGTAGGCACAGCAAGCAAGAAAAACTTATGCCAGCAGTAGGTTATGCATCGATATTACTTTTCATTGACTATATATGAATAAGTCGTGTCTGTTGATCGTACAAAAAAAGCCAGTAGATAGTCTACTGGCTTTTTTTAATTTAATAAGTTTTATGCGAAGCGCTAGCAAAGATTAACTTAATGGCACCGCCGCATAAAAATCATTAATAACAATCGAGGTGATTGCTATAAGATTAATGCTCAACGCCGCCGGCACCATGTACATGGCCGTGACCTAGCTCTTCTTCAGTAGCGGCACGAACTTCTTGAATTTCAACATCAAAAGTCAAGCGCTTGCCTGCTAGAGGATGATTGGCATCAACAATTACTTCGTCATCATTAACATCAGTAACGGTCACTAACATCACTTGGCCACCAGCTTCTGACTGGAATTGCATACCAGGCTGAATATCATCAACACCTTGGAAGTTGTCGCGCGGTACATGTTGTACTGCTTGATCTTGATATTCGCCGTAGCCATCAACAGGCTCAACGACAGCATTGACTTTTTCGCCAGCAGATTTGCCTTCTAGTTGCTGCTCAAGGCCTGGGATGATGTTGCTGTGGCCATGCAAATAGGCAAGTGGTTGACCTTCTGGAGACTGGTCAAGTACGTTACCTTCGTCGTCTTTTAGCGTGTAGTTGAACTTGACGGCAGTATCTTTTGCGATAGTAGTCATAAATTATCCTAAATATATTAATATAAAAATTTAAATACGGTTGTAATAAACCTAAAAAAGCCAATCAGCCAGCCAAAAGCCACGTCAGTAGTCAATTATCATCAGTTTATTAGAGTAACTTTAACAGTTAACATCTTTAATTGAGATGGGAGGAATAACTTTCAAGGCAAAAAACATAAAAAACACTAATTAATGGGGATAAGGTTACGTTTATTAGTATTATCGGCGTTAATACGGTTCATAGGTCACGGTTTACCAGTTGCGTTTTTATACTAGGACTTCTACCATGACTGTAAACATAAGGATAAAAATCGCTATGACTTCAATAAAAAATATCTCTGACAGCCAATCAGATGACCGTTCGAATAGCCATCCAGATAGCCATTCAACGAACCTAGTTGCTAAACCAGCTGCTAATATCAGTTACCGACTCGATTTTGAGCGTTTTTTGGAACATTTAATTAACGTCAATCTAACCTTTACAGCTGGCACTGATGAGCCAAGTCTATGGTTGCCGGCATGGATTCCGGGCAGTTATCTGATGCGTGAATTTGCGCGTCATATTACAGCGGTACATTATCAAATAGTAAGTAATAACGATGAAGCATCTAGTAATGATTATCAAGCCCTTGATAATTACGATCAGACTGAGCCTCATAACAGTATGCACCGTGCCAAAAAAATAGATAAAAATACATGGCAGTTACCACAAGTTAAAGCAGGCCAGACCTTAAGTGTGCACTATGAGGTCTATTGCTATGATTTATCGGTGCGTACAGCTTATGTTGATCAGAAGCGTTTATATGGCAATTTTACCTCGTTAGCTTTAGCGGTTGAGGGGCAAGAACAGTCCCCCGTACAAGTGAGTTTGCTAGTACCCGCTGAGTTTTTAACCGCACTGGATATAGCAGATAAACGTTTAGCAGACGAAGGCGAAAATACAAGCAGTGTGGTGTTAGCCTGCGGACTAGACGCTACCCATTTACATAGCGACAGCCAACATGGCTATGGTCTACAAGCAGATAGCTATTATCAGCTGATTGATCATCCGTTTGAGATTTCTATACAGGAAAAGTTTGATTTTATTATTCGAGATAAACAGCATCAAACACTGAGCCATCGCTTTTTTCTCTCCGGTACGCATAGCGCTAACCTGGGGCGGCTTCAGCAAGATATCACTCAGATTTGTCAGACTTACTTAAATTGGCTGGGAGATGCACCGTTCAGTGACTACACATTTATGACTTATGCCAGCGGTCAAGATTACGGCGGTCTTGAGCACATTAACTCTACCAGCTTGATTACCCCACGTCGGGATCTACCGAGTACCAATGAGCCTGAATTACCCAGTGCCGCTTATCAGCGTTTCTTAGGCTTGTGTAGCCATGAGTATTTTCATGCCTGGTGGGTCAAGACTGTACGTCCCGACGTTATGTTGGATGTTGATTTACGTAAAGAAGCCTTTACACCATTATTATGGGTGTTTGAGGGTTTCACCTCTTACATCGATGACTTTATGTTACAAGCATCTGGGGTCATCGATAAAGCCTGTTATCTCACCCTCCTAGCGGAACAGATTAATCGCTACTATCAAACCCACGGACGCGTGCACCAAAGTGTGGCTGAATCTAGTTTTGACGCGTGGATTAAGCTCTATCGCAGTGATGAAAATACTGGTAATGCGGGTATCAGTTACTACAACAAAGGCGCTTTAGTGGCGCTATGCTTGGATCTGACCCTACTACAAAAAAGCAAAGGTCAATATCGCTTGTTCGATGTGGTCAAGGCCTTTTATAGCCAAGCCAAACAGCAAAATAATCAACGTATTGGCATTAGTTCTGCCGACATGGGCACGGTAATCGGGCAATTTATGCCCACGGCAGATTGGGATGATTTTGAGCGCCGCTATGTCAATGGTGTGGAAGAGCTGCCTATTAAGCAGCTATTGACTGCAAACGGTATCAACGTCCACACTGATCCTAAAGAAACGGCTGATAAGCAGGTTCCTTGGGGTATGCGCTGCAGTGAGACGCCAGCTGGGCTAAAAGTGAATCAGGTACAGCGTGGAAGCATAGCTGCCAAAGCGGGCATCTCGGCCCATGATGTCATTATTGCTCTTGATGGTATTAAGGCTGACAATAAGCAGCTCGCCACTGTATCAACGGTACAACGTGGGATCGAATGTCATCTATTTCGTCGCGATGAGCTGATGTGTGTCAGCGTCATACCCAAGGTAGTCTCTGAAATGCAAACACTACAGGATTCTGAGACTATAGAATCGGACAATATCAAAGAACCTTATTCTCATAAAGTCAGTCTGCTTTTAGCGAAGCCAGATAACTTGTCAGAAAACGCAGTGGGTAATTCAACGATTACCTCTTTTGCATGGCAAGCATGGCTTGAGGTTATGACGCGTTATGACAGTTGAGTTACTCAGTTACCTAACTATAGTTAAAATACCTTAAAAACGCGACGGTACTGCTGGTATCAGCTTTTTGCAGCCTCTGTCTGCGTAGGTACGGCAAGCAAGAAAAACGTATGCCAGCAGTAGGTTATGCATCGATATTACTTTTCATTGACTATATTAGCAATCAATTGACCAGTCACTAAAATTCTTGTAATAAAAAAGCCCTTGCCAAACAATTATGTTTAGTAAGGGCTTTTAGTTAGCAATCAGTTTGACATTTAGGTGCTAGATTAACTGGTTTTATTAGCTTCTACGCCTTCTGGCGCATTGGTCTTATCAGGAATAACGTTATCATCAGTCTTATGAGTAGCAATCCAGTCTTGCATTAGCTCAATCTCGGACTCTTGCGCATCGATTATTTCTTGTGCCAGCTGGCGCATTTCTTCATCTTTGCCGTATTTGAGTTGTACTTTTGCCATGTCCACTGCACTGACATGATGGGGCATCATACCACGAGCAAAGGCCATGTCGGCTACTGGGTCTGCGATACCGAGCATCATCACGTTATTCATGGCGTCCATACCATCGGCATAGGCTTGTTGCATTGCTTGAGTTTCAGGCTTGGGGCTGGCGGCATCAGGGTGGCTGGCAAGCCATTTTCTCATAATATCAATTTCAACTTGTTGCGAGTCGATAATATCTTGTGCTAATTTACGCATGGTCGGGTCAGTACCATACTTTAGCTCAATGGTGGCCATATCCACCGCGCCGCGATGATGTCCGAGCATACTTTTGGCAAACGCGGTATCTGGGTCGTTATAGGTCATACCAATCATCATCTCGTCATGCATATTGCTCATTGATTCTGTATAGTCTCTATGCATATCTGTCATCTGCGAATCATCCATCATACTGTCACCTGCCGCCATGTCATGTCCAGCATGTGGATCCATAGCGTCAGCATCGCTTTCGGGTACTGCAATGGGTGGCGGCATGACCTCTGCTATCGGCGTTGCTTTGGTGCCCTCGGCAGCTGGCTGACAGGCGCTAAGCGCAAGGGCAGCAGTTACACTAGCGGCGAGAAGGGCGAAACGATAAGACGTGGTCATGACATATCCTTAACTTAAACGGGCTAAACTAAATAGCAGGCTGGCGAGATAAGAGGTAAATATATATAAATAGATCATATGAGTTTAGCAGATAAACCTTACCAGTTCGAGACGCTATCTTTGAGATGTCGTAACGGCTGTAGGCAGAATACGTTTTAAATGTGGAAGAGCAAATCAAACCCCTTCCGAAACGTATTAATCGACAATACCCAATTGCCAGCAGCGCTCAGTATTGAGGTGAAGACGGACAAACTCTCCCACCGGCAGTGAGCCCAGCTCAAATCCTGCGACCGACCAACGAATGAGGCGCAAACAAGGCAAGTTCACATGGGCAGTCATCCGCCGGACTTGACGGTTTTTACCCTCATAAATAGTGATCATCAGCCAAGATGTCGGTCGGTTTTTACGCTCACGAATAGGCGGATCACGCTGCCATAAGGCGATAGGTAAATCAACCTCATCGACTATGCTAACGGTTGCCGGTAACGTCTTGCCATCTTTTAACACAACGCCAGCCGTCAGCTCAGACAGCTGCATTGCGGTGGCCATGCCCTCAACTTGCACCAAGTAAGTTTTGCCCTGTTTATGATTGTCTTGCTTAAAATTATTGGCACGTGGTGGCTGAGTAATGGCTTTATTGACCCGCCCATCATTAGTCAAGATTAATAGCCCTTCTGAAGTAGCATCCAATCTACCTGCAACGCGCAGTGACTTATCGGTAAAATAAGGGGCTAGAGTGGTGTGCGAGTTACCGCCATCATCGCGAAACTGACTTTGTACGCCGTAAGGTTTATTGAATAAAATCAGACTTGAGGTCGGCATAAAATAACTATTCCTGAAATAAATCATGTCCCAAAATAAAACATGAATAAAAGATTGCACCGTACAATTATAACGCACAAAGCATCATGGTTATTTGCGCTAAGAAATTTACAGTAGAAAATCCGTATTAAAGGATCTTAAAACAACCCATATACCAAGTCATATTAATGTAGGGTACTTGTTCACTCAAGTTAAAAAAGGCCGTACTGCCATAGTAGTCGTGACAGTTTTGATGTTTGAACGTGATTTATGTACAAGAAGTATTATCAGTTAGGCCTGTAGTTTAGTACACTGGTGAGAATAATCTGTGATATTTCTTTCAACAATTAATCCGATAAAACAAGCAACTATTACTGATGTTTTATTTCTGCACTACTATTTGCAACAACTTCGCCAAGTGCGCTTGCGACATTTAATATGCCACCAAGGAGTTTGATCACATGTCCTATGATAAGGTTATCCTACCAAGAGACGGTGAAAAAGTAACCGTAAACGCCGATTTATCGTTCAATGTACCCAATCATCCCATCATTCCGTTTATTGAAGGGGATGGTATTGGTGTAGATATTACGCCTGTGATGATTCAAGTGGTTAATGCTGCGGTAGAAAAAGCCTACAAAGGTAAAAAATCCATCATTTGGATGGAAGTATATTGTGGTGAAAAAGCGGCTAAAATTTATAATGGTGCATACATGCCAGCAGAAACCCTGGAGATTTTACGTGATTATGTGATCAGCATCAAAGGCCCATTGACCACGCCAGTAAGTGGCGGTATGCGTTCATTAAACGTTGCCCTTCGTCAAGAGCTTGATTTATACGTTTGCCAGCGCCCAGTACGTTGGTTCGAGGGCGTGCCAAGTCCAGTTCATCATCCTGAATTGACTGACATGATTATCTTCCGTGAAAACTCAGAAGATATCTATGCAGGTATCGAGTGGAAAGCCGGTACTGACGACGCTATAAAAGTGATCAACTTCTTACAAAATGAAATGGGCGTTACCAAAATCCGTTTCCCAGAAAATTGTGGTATCGGTATCAAGCCAGTATCAAAAGAGGGATCGCAGCGCCTTGTGCGTAAAGCGATCCAACATGCTGTTGATAATGATTTGCCAAGTGTGACCCTGGTGCATAAGGGTAACATCATGAAATATACTGAAGGCGCGTTTAAACAATGGGGCTACGAGCTTGCCGCTGAGCGTTTCGGTGCTGAGTTGTTAGACGGTGGCCCTTGGATGACCATGAAAAACCCAAAAACGGGCAACCAGATTATAATCAAAGACGTTATCGCTGACGCATTTTTACAGCAAATCTTAATGCGTCCTGCAGATTACTCCGTTATTGCTACCTTGAACTTAAACGGTGATTATATCTCTGACGCGCTAGCGGCAGAAGTGGGTGGTATTGGCATCGCACCAGGTGCTAATAAAGGGGGCGCCATCGCTGTTTATGAAGCGACTCATGGTACTGCGCCTAAGTACGCCGGCCAGAATAAAGTAAACCCCGGCTCGCTCATTTTATCAGCCGAAATGATGCTGCGTGATATGGGCTGGACAGAAGCCGCTGACCTCGTTATCGAAGGTATTCAAGGCGCTATCAAGAACAAAACTGTGACTTATGACTTTGAGCGTCTCATGCCGGATGCTATCTTATTAACGACTTCTGAGTTTGGTAAAGCGGTGATTAAGCATATGGATGTCTAATCGTGTTATTTAATTTATGCCGTTTGCTAGTTAAGAAGCCATTTACTTAAAGGTATAGTTAATGAAAAGTAATATCGATACATAATATACTGCTAGCATAAGTTTTTTTTGCTTGCTGTGCCTACGCAGACAGAGGCTGCAAAAAGCGTATACTAGCAGTACCGTCGCGTTTTTAAGGTATTTTAACTATAGATGGTTTTTTATGAAGTTTTAAAACCTCCTAATAAATAAAATGTAATAAAAAACACCCCAATAGTCTTAGACCATTGGGGTGTTTTTTTATAGGCTTAAAGTTATTTAAGCCCAAGTAGTTACGCACAGCTATCTAAGCGTAACTACTCAAGCAAAATGACTTAAGCAAAATGACTTAAGCAAAATGACTTAAGCAAAACTACAACGATGCTATCGCGTCATTGAATAAAGTACTTGGACGCATAACTTGCTCAGCTAGTTTTTCATCAGCTAAGTAGTAGCCTTTGATATCCACAGGCTTACCTTGAGCTTCATTAAATTCTTTAACAATAGCGTCTTCATTACTTGCAAGATTTTGCGCAAGTGGTGCAAACTGTGCTTTAAGATCAGCGTCTTGGTCTTGCTCGGCTAGCTCCTGAGCCCAGTACATGGCCAGATAGAAGTGACTACCACGGTTGTCTATCTCACCAGTTTTACGTGATGGGCCTTTGTTATTCAATAATAGTTTTTCTGTCGCCGTATCAAGCGTATCTGCCAATACTTGAGCTTTGGTGTTATCGTCGTGAGTTGCCAAATGCTCCAAAGATACCGTTAAGGCTAAAAACTCACCTAATGAATCCCAACGTAAATGGTTTTCTTCTAATAACTGTTGCACGTGCTTAGGTGCAGAACCACCAGCGCCCGTTTCAAACAAACCACCGCCTTTCATTAGTGGTACCACTGACAGCATTTTAGCACTGGTTCCTAACTCTAAAATTGGGAATAAGTCAGTTAGATAGTCTCTTAAAATATTACCGGTAGCAGAGATGGTATCAAGACCGCGAGCCACGCGCTCTAAGGTGTAACGCATCGCACGAACCTGTGACATAATTTCAATGTGCAGGCCTTTGGTATCATGATCTTTTAAGTAGGTATTAACTTTTTTGATCAACTCATTTTCGTGTGGACGGTAAGGGTCTAACCAAAAGATAACTGGGGTATCTGATTCGCGTGCACGGCGCACGGCAAGTTTAACCCAATCTTGGATAGGCTCGTCTTTGACTTGACACATGCGCCAAATATCACCCTTTTCAACAAGCTGCTCAAGCAAGACTTCATCGGTTTCTTCGTCAACAATACGAGCCATACCCGAATCGCTGGCTTCGAACGTTTTATCATGCGAACCATATTCTTCTGCTTTTTGTGCCATCAAGCCAACGTTAGGGACAGTGCCCATCGTGGTTGGGTCAAAATTGCCATGCCACTTACAGAAGTTAATCATTTCTTGATAGATACGCGCAAATGTAGACTCAGGCATAACGGCTTTACAGTCATACATTTTTCCATCAGCGCCCCACATTTTACCACCTGAACGAATCATAGCAGGCATAGACGCATCTACAATAACGTCACTTGGTGAATGGAAGTTGGTGATACCTTTTGATGAATTAACCATCGCAAGGCGTGGGCGATGTACTTGGCATGCATGTAAATCGCGTTCAATTTCTTCACGCTTACTGGCTGGTAGCTCGGCAATTTTTTCATACAAACTTGCCATACCGTTATTGACGTTAATACCTAACTCGTCAAAGAAAGCGCCATGTTTATTGAAGGCATCTTTATAATATGTTTTGACCGCATGCCCAAATACGATAGGATGCGATACTTTCATCATGGTGGCTTTTACATGCAGTGAAAACAAAATGCCGGCTTCGCGGCAATCTTCCATTTCACGCTCATAAAATTCAAGTAACGCTTGTTTGCTCATGAACATCAGGTCGATGACTTCTTTATCAAGCAAAGAAATCCCCGATTTGAAGACACTGATAGTGCCATCTTCAGCCACACGCTCCATACGTACGCTACGCGCTTTATCTAAAGTAATAGATTGCTCGCCAGCATAGAAATCACCATTGTGCATGTGCGATACGTGTGTCTGTGACCATTGTTTCCATTCACCCATAGAATGCGGATGCTTACGAGCAAAATTCTTAACTGCTTTCGGTGCACGGCGGTCTGAGTTACCTTCGCGTAAAACAGGGTTAACCGAACTGCCTAGGCTCTTACCATAGCGCTGACTAATTTCTTTCTCTTCATCAGTTTTTGGCTCGTCTGGAAAATCAGGTATCGCGTAGCCCTTGCTTTGCAATTCTTTAATTGCGGCTCTAAGCTGCTGGACAGAAGCACTAATATTTGGCAGTTTAATAATATTGGTGTTTGGATCCTGCGTAAGACGACCAAGCTCAGCTAAATTGTTAGGAACGCGTTGTTCTTCACTTAAATATTCAGGAAATTCAGCCAACACTCGTGCGGCAACTGAGATATCAGTGGTTTCAATAGCAATTCCTGCGGTTTGGGTAAACGCTTTAACAATAGGCAAGAATGATAAGGTCGCTAGCGCTGGGGCTTCGTCAGTTTTTGTATAAATAATTTTTGACATTGTAGTATGACATTCCTTTGGGTTATCGTTAATAAGGCTCAAATATAATTCAATAGTTCTAGACAGCCTTTATGCAATAATGGGCTATGTGGTTAGATCAAGTACATTATTGATAGTCTCTTGGAGAGTTTCGAGTCTGCTTCGTTGACTGGTCTTTCGTTAGCCGACCTTAACCCTTGCTAGAACTGGCGTTAAATTTCGCTAGAATTCGCTAGAACTAGAATTCACTAGAACTAGAATTCACTAGAACTAGAATAAGGCACTTTACTTATATGGTCTACACTGTTTGAAAGTGAATGGCGGACAGCGTCTTTAGTTAACTCACTATAAATCTGATACGATGTCAATCTCGCACAATGAACTAGGTGACCCGTTTTTGCTTGTTTCTCATGTCTGTGAATTATATTAAAGTATTACGAGGCTTATTCTACCAGTCATCAGCATAAATATCATCTTTTCCATACAAGCACTGCTTTTTAGACAGAAATAATAGAACAGATAATAAAACTACCAACAAAGATGTGTTGCAATCAAACACACCCCAACAGCCTTAGAGCGTTGAGGTGTTTTTTTATAAGCTTAAAGTTGCTTAAGCCCCATCAGCTAAGCTCAGTTAATTGAGTCCAGTTAAAACGCTGCCAAAGTTATAAAGAAGCGATGGTTTCGTTGAATAGTTTACTTGGACGCATAACATTTTCAGCTAATTTTTTATCAAAGAAATAGTAGCCATTGATATCTACCGGTCCGCCTTGAGCGTCGTTCAGCTCTTTGACAATGGCGTCTTCATTGCTGGCTAGTTTTTTAGCAAGTGGCGCAAATTTCTCTTTTAGCTCCTTATCGTCATTTTGTGCAGCCAATTCTTCGGCCCAGTACATGGCTAGATAAAAATGACTACCACGGTTGTCTAACTCACCTGTTTTACGTGCTGGCGATTTGTTATTCAATAATAGTTTTTCGGTTGCCGTATCCAGGGTATCTGCCAATATTTGCGCTTTGGCATTGTGTTCGTGAGTTGCCAAGTGCTCCAAAGATACCGCCAAGGCTAAAAACTCACCTAATGAGTCCCAACGTAAGTGGTTTTCCTCTAACAGTTGCTCAACGAGCTTAGGAGCTGAACCGCCGGCACCAGTCTCAAACAAGCCACCACCATTCATGAGTGGGACAATGGAGAGCATTTTTGCACTGGTTCCTAGCTCTAAAATTGGGAATAAATCAGTGAGGTAATCCCGTAGCACGTTACCGGTGACCGAGATGGTGTCTTTGCCTTCTTTTAAGCGCTCTAAAGTAAGACGAGTGGCTTCTCTAACCGGCATGATACGAATATCTAAGCCGCTAGTGTCATGATCTTTTAGATAATGTTCTACCTTCTTGATTAATTCTGCATGGTGTGGACGATTTTTATCCAACCAAAAAACAGTCGGTATATTGCTCGCACGGGCACGAGTCACGGCTAATTTAACCCAGTCTTGGATCGGTGCATCTTTTGCCTGATTCATACGCCAGATATCTTCAGCTTTTACCCTGTGCTCGGTTAACACATTGTTATCACTATCGAGAACTTGCACCTTACCAGCAGAGGGTATTAGGAAGGTTTTATCATGCGAGCCGTATTCTTCCGCTTTTTGCGCCATTAAGCCCACATTAGGTACTGAACCCATGGTAGTGGGATCGAACGCGCCGTGTTCTTTACAGAATTTGATGGTTTCATCATAGATGCACGCGTAGCTACTATCAGGGATAACCGCTTTGGTATCGTGCAGCTGATTATCAGCGCCCCACATTTTACCTGAACTGCGAATCATCGCCGGCATTGACGCATCGACAATCACATCACTGGGTACATGCAGGTTGGTGATGCCTTTGTCTGAATTGACCATGGCAAGATCTGGGTTACTCTCATAGATGCTCTGAATATCGGCTTCGATTTCTTGGCGTTTTTCTTCAGGTAACTCTGCTAATTTAGAGAGTAGATGACTAAAACCATTATTGACATTGACGTCCAGCGCTTTAAACGTATCGCCATGCTTGGCAAATAGCGCTTTAAAGAAAACTTTTACCGCTTCGCCGAAGATAATAGGATCAGAAACCTTCATCATGGTGGCTTTTAGATGTAATGAAAACAACACATCAGACTCTTTGGCATCTTGTACTTGCTCTTCAAAAAAAGAAACTAAGGCATCATGACTCAATATAGCGGCATCAATGACTTCACCGGCCAGTAAAGGCGCTGGCGCTTTTAACTCAGTAACAGTCCCATCTTCGGCGGTAAACTCAATACGGTACTCAGTCGCTTTATCTATAGTCACTGATTCTTCAGTATCAGCAAAGTCGCCATGGCTCATCGTCGCCACATGAGACTTAGAGTCTGTGCTCCATGCACCCATTGAATGTGGGTTTCTTCTGGCGTAAGCTTTAACCGCTTTTGGCGCTCGTCTATCAGAGTTACCCTCACGTAGAACCGGGTTGATAGCACTACCTTTAATTTTGTCATAACGAATACGAGCGTCTTTTTCTTTATCCGTTTCTGGGTGATCTGGGTAATCAGGTAAGGCATAGCCTTTATCTTGCAACTCTTTAATTGCTGCCTTTAACTGCGGGATAGAGGCACTGATATTAGGCAATTTGATGATGTTTGCTCGAGGTTTTTTTACCAGTTCACTTAATGCGACGAATGCGCTAGGGATACGTTGTTCTTCGGGTAAAAAATCTGAGAATAAAGCAATAATTCGTCCAGCTAAAGAAATATCAGCGGTTTCAATAGTGATTCCTGCAGTTTGGGTAAAAGCCTTAACGATAGGCAAAAATGATAGGGTCGCGAGCGCTGGGGCTTCGTCAGTTTTTGTATAAATAATCTTTGACATTAGTAAGGTATTCCTTGGATTTATAGTTTTGGTCATCGCTAATAGTTGTTATTAATAATAAGGCTCAAAAATAATTCAATAGTTCTAGACAGCCCTCATACAATAATGGGCTATGTGGTTAAATCAAATACATGATGGGTAGTCTCTTGGAGAGCTTTGAGGCTGCTTAGCTTGTTTCGTTGACTGGTCTTTCGGTAGCTGGCGTTAACGGTCGCTAGAAGTTAACGGTCGCTAGAATAAGGCACTTTGACTATAGCGTCTAAACGACCTAAAAATTGAGTTGCTGACGGTGTATTATAGTTAACTATCTATAAAGCCGATGCGATGTCAATATCGTATGATGAACCAATTGTACTATTTTTTCTCGTTTATTATGTATACAAATTATATTAAGCTATCAAAAGCATTATCCTATCAGTCATCTAGGGTAAATAACATCCTTTGCATACTCGCACTGTTTTTTTGAACATAATTGTGCATGCCCAGATAAGTACAATCATTTATAGTCGACGCTTCATTAGCAGCTGCACCGAGCTGAATAGTCGGTAAAGTAGACCTATACGCCTCCCTGATATGACAAATAATGATTCAAGGTTAATCTGCTTGTATTTAAGCTAAAAATCCAGCTTATTTTTGCAAATTGTGACAGCAGCTTAACCAAAATTTGTTAGTCTAATGGATAATTAAAGAATTAATAATATAGCGGTAATGAGTGATATGACTATGAGTTTACAGTACGCACTAGTCGGTGATATGAGCTGGCAGAAACGCGCCGAATGGCAGACCCCTGATACCCCTTTTATGTCTTTTGCCTTTTGGCAAGCATTGAGTGACACTGGTGCCATTGGTGAGCAGGCAGGCTGGTTGCCTATTTTTGTATTGGTGTATCGCCAAAACGAAGTAGATGCCGACACGGATGCGGCCATAGATAATAGTAGTAATAGCGATAATAAGGATGATACAGCGCTCATGCAGCCTGTTGCTGTGATGCCTGTGTTCGTAAAAGGCCATCACCAAGGTGAGTTTGTCTTTGATCATTCATGGGCGGAAGCTTATGCACGTTACGGTATTGATTATTATCCAAGGTTGGTGACTAGCGCCCCCTACACGCCAGTCACCGGCGAGCGGTTTTGGTTGGTGCAAGGTGAAAGCCTTAGTGACAATATTATCCAAACGGCGATTGCAGGAGTCGATGACATTGCGCAGCAAGTAGGCGCATCAGGCTGGCATGGTTTGTTCGTCACGCCTAAGCTCGCCAAACTTGCGACCGCAGAAACGGCTATTATACCTAGCACTGACGAGATAGATAATATAATACAAGGCCGCAATGCCGGATTAGATAAGGCCTCTCTAAATACACCAATGCTTGAGCGCCAAGGCTGTCAGTTCTTGTGGCAAAATAAGAACTTGACTGAAGGCGAGCAACCTTTTACAGACTTTGATGACTTTTTGATGACCTTGAAGGCGAAAAAGCGTAAAACTATTCGTGCTGAGCGTAGAAAGGTCGCTGAGCAAGGTATCATATGCTATCGCAAATGCGGTGATGATATTACTGATGCAGATTGGAAAGCGTTTTACCATTGTTATGTGATGACTTATGCAGTAAGGGGGCAACAGCCTTATCTAAGCATAGATTTCTTCATGGCATTGGCACAAAGCATGCCTGAACATCTGTTCCTAGCGCAGGCGTTTGATAGCAATGGTGAGATTATCGCCAGTAGTTTGTTCTTATATGATGTTCCTGAATCTAAGGACGAATCATCAACGGCTACTTTATATGGTCGTTACTGGGGCGCGCTTGGCGAGTATGACAGTCTACATTTTGAACTGTGCTACTATCAAGGGATTGAGTTTGCCATTGAACAGGGGTTAACTTATTTTGATCCAGGCACCCAAGGTGAGCATAAGCTGATTCGTGGTTTTATCCCTACCAAGACCCATTCCTTACACCGTATCTATGATCCGCGCTTTGTACCAGCGATTGCAAATTTTTGTAGCGAAGATCGTATGCGTATGGCGCAGTACCGTCAGCAAGCTCATGAGGCACTGCCATTTAACGTGGATAATATGCCTGATTTTGATGTAAATGCTTAACGGTTATTTCCCAAATATGTAGTCTCACTCTTAATGATATTTAGCCCTTAACTATGTCTAACTTCAAACCTTCTTGTGCGCTCAAAAATCATCCACCTTTAGAGTTGTTATCATGGCTCAATACTGAAGGGTCTTTGACCGCAGTACTAGAAGCACAAGCGGGACAGCCTTTAAGAGTACAACGTAGCTTTGAAGGCTATCGAGTGCTGTCGCTGACTCAGAAACGGCAATTAGGGTTGCAGGGTTCAGCGCTTAACCGTCCGCTGCTGGCATGGGTGCGCGAAGCGCAGTTATATGGTAATGATGAACTACCCTGGGTATGGGCCCAAAGCATCTTCCCATTAGCTAGCTTGCAAGGGTGTGCACGCCGTTTACAACAGTTAAAAGGCACGCCTATTGGCTATGTATTGTTTAAGCGTTGCCGCACCTTGCCCAATCAACGTTTTATTTGTCATACTACTCAGGGTTGGCAACGACAAACGCGTTATGATTGGTATGGTCGCAAATTATTGATCAGTGAGACTTTCTTGCCGCAATTCTACCAAAAGCTGCTGGAGACTTAGCTCTTTCGTTGTTAAACCTCAATAGTTAACCAAGTAGTCAGATATTTTTTGATTTGCTGTTATTATTAGCTGCCCACTAAAGCAGCCATCATAGATTTTCATAATTATCAGCCACGATTTATATTCGTAAGTTGCTGATTTATATTTATTTATATCGATAAAATATCACCGTGCAGCCTACTCAAGCTAAGGTGAGCGTTTTTTGCGTCCGTAACATAAAGTTTCATGGTACACTGGTTTTACAGCAAAAATTAAGATGCAGGATCGTATCCAATCTACTGCTGAGCATGGTAAGCCAACTATAGGCTACTCTCTTTTAATAGCGTTATTCCATAAACTTATTGTCATCGCTTTATGCTAATAAAGCCCTTCTAATAACAGTCACTATATAGGACATGAATATGTTTAAAGATATATCAATTAAGGAATATGATCCCGTACTTGCTGAAGCAATGGCAGCTGAAAGCGTTCGTCAAGAGAATCATATTGAGCTGATTGCCTCAGAAAACTACTGCTCACAAGCGGTGATGGAAGCACAGGGTACTGATTTAACCAATAAATATGCAGAAGGTTATCCAGGCAAGCGTTATTATGGTGGTTGTGAGCATGTAGACGTGGTTGAGCAATTGGCCATTGACCGTGCCAAAGAATTGTTTGGCGCAGAGTATGTAAACGTCCAGCCGCACTCAGGTAGCCAAGCGAACTCAGCCGTATTCCTAGCACTTCTTGAAGCCAATGACACTATTCTTGGCATGAGCCTGGATGCGGGTGGTCACTTGACTCATGGCGCACATATTAACTTTTCAGGCATCAACTATAACGCCGCACAATATGGTTTGGTTGAAGAAACGGGTCTGATTGATTATGATCAAGTTGATAGCTTAGCGCGTGAGCACAAGCCTAAGATGATTATTGCTGGTTTTTCAGCGTATTCACAAGTTGTCGATTGGCAGCGTTTCCGTGATATCGCTGACGAAATTGGCGCGTACTTACTGGTGGATATGGCGCACATAGCTGGTCTTGCTGCGACTGGCGTTTATCCCAATCCAGTACCGTTTGCAGACGTAGTGACTACCACCACGCATAAAACGCTACGTGGCCCACGCTCAGGTATGATTCTTTCTCGTGATGAAAAACTTGCGAAAAAAATAAACTCAGCGGTATTCCCTGGCAACCAAGGTGGCCCGTTGATGCATGTTATCGCTGCTAAAGCGATCTGCTTTAAAGAAGCTTTAGAAGATAACTTTAAGACTTATCAGCAGCAAGTGGTTAAAAATGCCCAAGCAATGGCTACCATCATTCAAGAACGCGGCTATGACATCATCTCTGGCGGCACTGAAAACCATCTAATGCTTATCAGCTTGGTCAAGCAAGAATTGACAGGTAAAGAAGCGGACAAATGGTTGGGTGATGCGCATATTACGGTCAATAAAAACGCTGTACCCAATGATCCAAAATCTCCGTTCGTGACTTCTGGTATCCGTATCGGTACACCAGCAGTAACGACTCGCGGCTTTGATGAACAAGACGTGTCAGAGTTGGCTAACTGGATCTGTGATGTTATCGATAGCCGTGGTGATGAGCAAGTGATTGCCGATACCCGCAAAAAGGTTGAAGCTATTTGTGCTAAAAAACCGGTTTATGCTAAAAACCAGAAAGCAGCTGTCTAATAAGCTAGAAATTAGCCTTCATAAAATTCAGTCAGACTGAAAAATAAAAACCGCTTAGCTTATGCTAGGCGGTTTTTTTGTGTCTCACTTGTTTTAATCTAATTCGATTGCATTATCGGCTTACATAAATGGCAATTTAGTGAATATTTGCAACACGGTGGCGTTGACGATATCGACAAAGAAGGCACCAACCATTGGTACAATCAAAAACGCCTTAGGCGAGGGCAGATAGCGGTCGGTTACGGCCTGCATATTAGCAATAGCGGTTGGGGTTGCACCCATCCCGAAGCCGCAATGGCCGGCTGACAACACAGCGGCATCATAATTTTTGCCCATGACTCTAAAGGTTATAAAGTAAACATATAGAATCATAACGAATGTTTGCACCAGCAAGATAATTAACACAGGGCCTGCCAGTTCAGTCAACTCCCACAGTTTCAATGACAACAATGCCATCGCCAAAAACAGACTCAAAGAAGCATTACCGATTACATCAATAGCACGGTCAAACATGTCAAAATCAAAAGCTATGGTCAAGGAGTTACGAATAATCACACCGCCTGCTAATGCCCAGACAAAGGTGGGCAATTCAAACGCAGTGCCTGCTGCAATTAGGGTCATTATGTCTGCAAAAGCTAGAGCCGCCGCAAATAAGGCTAAGGTTTCAATGGTAGAAGAAGCGGTAATCAGGCGAATGTTATCAGGTTTTTCAAACATCTCTTCTTGTCTATGATCACTATCTTCGCTATGTTTGGTACTATATAGCGACTGCTCAGCAGCGAGTTTTTCCACCTCACTCGGGTTTGGATTGTCTGGTGTGGGGGTTAGGCCAAGATTTTTGATCAATCTGCGAGCAACAGGGCCGCCAACGATACCGCCCGCTACCAATCCGTAGGTTGCAACCGCGATGCCTAATGTCGTCGCTCCGACCACACCGTACTGCTCTTCTAATACCACGCCCCACGCTCCTGCCGTGCCGTGTCCACCAGTTAGAGCAATAGAACCCGTTACTAGTCCGAGTAGAGGATCAAGTCCAAGTGCGCTGGCCATTGCCACGCCAACGACATCTTGCAAGACAATAAAGACGGATACCACGATGGTAAAAATCAATAACGGCGTACCACCTGCTTTAAGCCTACCAAAATCAGCACTTAATCCAATAGATGCAAAAAACATCAACATGGTAGCCGTTTGTAATCCTTGGTGAAAGTTAAAGCTATAGCCCCAAATGAAGTTAAGGGCATAGACAACAACTGCAGCAACTAAACCACCCGCAACTGGCTCTGGAATATTAAAGTCCTCTAAGAACTTAATTCTCTTAACCATAAAACGTCCAAGTAACAGCACTAATGTTGCAAATATCAGCGTGTAATAGCCATTTAGCGTAACTTCCATAGGTTGATCCTTCTTATAAATATAAATTAACCTAAATTTGGGATAGAATCAGTCTTATCCCAAATTCATATTGTTGTAATAAGTAGCTAAAATGAATTGTTTTGGCGTACATTCAATTTAGTGCGGCTATTGTAATGATTAGCGGTTAAAAAATATACAATTTCTAGAATTTCTACTGGTGATTATATGTTTTTCTTTCCTATTTAAAAGTGGTAGTTTGCGCATAAAAAAACGCCAGCACGGATGCTGACGTTGTAGTGTTACTTGTTTTAGACTAAGTCTATATTATCTATAATTGTCTTGACTGATGTGTACATAACCCATTATTAAGCACGGGTTTCGCCATGACCATAGACAATCCATTTTTGTGAAGTCAGACCTTCAAGTCCCACTGGACCACGGGCATGAATCTTGTCTGTTGAAATACCAATCTCAGCGCCGAGTCCATATTCAAAACCATCAGCAAAGCGACTTGAGGCGTTAATCATGACGCTCGCTGAATCCACTTCACGGATGAAGCGTTGCGACTTGCTATAGTTATCGGTAATAATCACGTCAGTATGTTGACTACCATGAGTATTGATATGTTCGATTGCTTCATCTAGGCCGCTAACAATTTTAACAGCCAGTATTGGTGCTAGATATTCGGTATCCCAGTCTTCTTCAGTTGCGGCTGATAGATGACCTTTAAGCTTGGCATTGTCATTCAGAATCGCTTGCGACTTGTCATCGAGACGCAGTTGCATGGCATCATCCGCTTTTATTATGGCTTCAGCAATTTGTGGCAATAATTCATGGGCAATTGCTTCATCAACTAATAAGGTCTCCATAGTATTACAGGTGCCATAACGATGGGTCTTGGCATTGACGCTGACTTCGATAGCAATTTTTGGTTCGGCATCGCGATCGATGAAGGTATGACAGTTACCATCTAGATGCTTAATGACGGGCACTTTTGCATCACGGCTAATACGTGCAATCAAGCCTTTACCGCCACGTGGCACAATCACATCAACGTATTCTGTCATAGTAATCAATTCGCCAACCGCAGCGCGATCAGTGGTTTGTAGTACCTGAACGCTATGCTCAGGTAATCCGGCGTTTTTTAGACCGCGGTGGATACATTTAGCAATTGCCTGGTTAGACTCAAACGCTTCAGAACCGCCGCGCAAAATAATGGCATTACCCGATTTGAGCGCTAGTGATGCTGCCTCTAATGTCACGTTGGGACGCGACTCATAAATCATACCAACCACGCCGAGAGGCACACGCATTTTACCTAAATGTATTCCTGACGGCTGAAAAGTCATATCAGTGACTTCGCCGATAGGATCCGGTAGCGTTGAGACATCTTTAAGACCCTGAAGCATGCCATCAAAACGCTCATCGTTGAGCTCTAAGCGATCAAGTAGTGCGGCATCAAGATTATTCTTTTGGCCGTTATCCATATCAGTCTTATTAGCCGATAAAATATCCTGCTTGGCACTGACTAATTCATCATGAATGGTCATGAGTGCTGAGTTCTTCGCACTGGTATTGGCAGCAGCGAGGGCACGAGAGGCTGCACGTGCTTGCTGACCAACGGTTTGCATATAAGCGGTAATGTCTGTGGTATCTGATTGACTCATAAATTATTTTCCTTATAGGGATAAATGGGCGTAGGGATAAATGGGCGATAAAGGGCACTCTAAATTTTTTATAAATTTCAGAGTGTCATAAAGAGTGTCATAAAAAGGCGGCAAATAATTTGCTAAATGCAGCAAAAGCGCCCAAACAGGCGAAAAATGTGCCAAATATCAGTAATGATTGATAAAAACGGAAGGATTAACACCTTTAGTGGCGTTATGCTATTTAACATAGAGGAGATTAGGGTAAGAGTAAAGACGAATTTGTGAACAGCACCCCTTTACAATCAGGTTTTTAGCACTTTTGTAGCGACCATTTGTATCTTCTATAAGGTGCCTGCTAAGATATAACTTTTATAGTGGGACTAATTTTAAGAGAAAGAAGCTACCGGCGTGGCGACTGCTAATGCCCCTACTGACTCGATATCAAATGATGACGTGGCTGTGGCTAGTGCGAACGGCAATATGGTTAATACTGGTACGTCCAAGGATGATGTGGCTGTGGCTACTGCTGAAGATGGCTTTGCTATTGACGATTCTGAAATATTGGACGGTACTGAAACCGAAGAATATATTTCAACTTACTAAGTTAGCAGATAAAACCACGCTTAGTACGCTAAGATGATAAAATAAAGCCCAGAGCTGCAAGCGCAATCTGAGCCTTATTCGATGCCAGCACAAAACAGCAGGACAGACAGAGAATTTGCCTTTTTGTCTCTATATTTTTACTCATATTCATTGGAAGTCTGTTAAACCATGCTTGATATTGCAAAAAATTCGACCCGACCTATCGCCTTAGATCTTCAAGACGTTCATAAAAGCTTCGGCTCATTGGCAGTGCTAAAAGGCGTGTCCCTCACTGCCTATGATGGTGATGTGATCTCTATCTTAGGCTCTTCTGGCTCTGGCAAATCTACTTTATTACGCTGTATTAATCTGCTTGAAAAGCCAACCCAAGGCAGTATCAGTATTGGTAATGAACAGCTGATACTAAAGCCTAATAAGTCTGGTGAGATGCAAGCAGCAGATATCAAGCAGCTAGAGAGCTTGCGCGCGCGCGTGGGCTTCGTGTTCCAAAACTTTAACTTATGGCCGCATAAGACGATTTTGCAAAATATCATTGAAGGGCCGACCCAAGTTTTAAAAATCAAAAAAGATCAGGCCATCAGTGATGCTGAAAAATTACTTGATAAGGTCGGTCTGCTTGATAAGAGAGACGCCTATCCTGCGAACCTATCTGGTGGTCAGCGCCAGCGCGTAGCGATTGCACGGGCGCTTGCAATGCAACCCCAAGTATTATTATTCGATGAACCTACCTCCGCCCTTGACCCTGAACTGGTCAATGAAGTGCTTGCCGTGATGCGTGAGTTGGCAGAAGAAGGGCGTACCATGCTGATTGTCACCCACGAGATGCGTTTTGCTCGGGAAGTGTCCAGCCAGGTGGTATTTTTACATCAGGGTGTTATTGAAGAGATGGGCACACCTGAACAAGTCTTTGATAACCCTACTTCTGAGCGTGTTAAAGACTTTATGGCGGCGCATCGCTAGGCTGGTATTATAAAGAGCTATAGAAAACTATTGCTGTGAAATGCTGGTCTGTTATAAAGTCACCTTTGTGGAGTGCCTGCTACAAATTGCTTACCATCAAACGCCTGCTATAAATTGAGAGTACTAAAGCAGTCATGATGAGATGACTGATTTCACGTGCTAACTGGCCATCATCAGCGATTAAACAGTCATTATCAGCAATTAAGTCAAAGTAAATATTTAATGGACTGTTAAGAGGTTAAGGCAATCTTAACCTGACTTTGTATCTTGTTCAAACCCGTTTCTAACAATCCCATTAAACTGCTAAGGTAACCTTTTATTACTGGATAATGACAGTCAATATGTAAAACGTTTGTTTTTGATATTTGAGTCAGGTATTATCGGTAAGATTATAAGCTGTTAATAACAGCCCCTATTTCATTTTTTATTGACTGATTTTATCGTCTGGCAAGGAATTCAGAGGGTAAGGTATCAGCAACACCCATCAGAAAATAAGGAACGCACAATGTCGAACTCCCGTCTATTGTGGTCATCGATGACCATTACCGCAGCCCTAGCGCTAGGTGCCTGTAGCCAACCCGCTAACGAAGCCACCGATGCTGATGCTTCTGCTGCAGACGTGGCCGGCAAAACTATTCGTATCGCTACCGAAGGGGCTTATCCTCCCTTTAACTATACCAATGCCGATGGCAGTATAGCGGGCTACGATATCGATGTTGCTAATGCCTTATGTGAGCAGATGAAAGCCAAATGTGAGATTGTCGCTCAAGATTGGGACGGCATTATTCCAGGTTTGCTGGCACAAAAATACGACGCAGTCGTTGCTGGCATGTCCATCACACCTGAACGTCAAGAAAAGGTCGATTTTACCGAGCCTTATTTTGCTAATACCATGGTGTGGTTGACTGATACCAAGGGTAGCTTTGATCCTATGGCGATCAAAGACCTAACGCTTGGTGGTCAACGTTCAACGACTCCTGGTGCGTACTTACAAGATAATTATGAAGGTAAAGACGGCAATACTGTGCAGTTATATGATAATTATGACAATGCTTATTTAGATCTAAAATCTGGTCGTAGTAACGCAGTATTGGCCGAAAAAGTCTCTGCTAAATCATGGTTAGCTGACAATCCTGACGGTTTTGGTATCGTGGGTGATGAAATTGATAATGATGACAATATTGCTATTGCTGTTCGTAAAGGTGATCCCCTCAGAGACGATTTTAATAAAGCCCTTAGCGAAATCCGTAGTAACGGTGAGCTGGCGCGTCTTGAGCAGGCAAACTTCAATAAGTAAATTGCGAGTCAATACCCTGCTGGTAAATATACTAAGGAATAGCAAATATGACCATTTCAATGACCTCATCAATGAAAACCAAAGCATTATGGCTAGCACCGCTTAGTGCGGCAATAATAATGCTCGCAGGCTGTAATAACAGCTCAACTCCAGAAGACAGCGCAGCAGCCGATACCGCAACTGACGCCGCGCCAATGAAAATAAAAATCGCTACTGAATCCAGCTATAAGCCTTTTAGCTATACTGATGCTGATGGCAAGCTTATCGGCTATGAAATTGAGTTAGTCGACGCCCTATGCGCGCAAATGAAGGCAGATTGTGAGCTTATCTCGCAAGATTGGGACGGTCTTATCCCAGGTCTAAATGCGCAAAAGTTTGATGCCATTATCGCTGGCATGTCGATTACCCCGGAACGCAAAGAAGTAGTAGAGTTCACCGATCCCTATTTTCATACTGGCATCATCTTGATTGGCAAAAAAGGTGATGACATCAGTGTTGACGGTCTAAAAGATCAACCAGTGGCGTCACAGCGCTCAACCGTAGCATCGCAATACTTGCAAGATGAGCATGCAGAGGCCGATATCAAGCTTTATGATACCCAAGATAATGCCTATCTAGATCTCACGTCAGGTCGTGTTCGTGCGATGATGTCGGACAAAGTGACGGGTATTGATTGGTTAAAAACAGAAGCGGGTAAGGACTATGAAGTCAAAGGTCAAGAGATCAGTACTGACGAAGACGCGATGGGTATTGCTTTCCGTAAAGCCGATCCTTTAGTTGCCAAATTTAATAAAGCGTTGGCTGAGCTAAAAGACAACGGCACGTATGACCAAATCACTGGCAGCTACTTTGGCACCAGTTCAACGGCTGCTGCACAAAAAGCAGTCGCAACCGGTGGCGTGAAAGAAGTCATGGTCGTTGATGATGCTAATGTTGAAGAACAACCAGCCAAAGCAGCTGGTTACTAAGCACTCGCTAGCCAATAGCCGTCAGTAAAACTTTTATTAAGGAAGAACGTCAAGGATGACCATGAGCAAAAACTTTGCCCCAACTATAGCCCACACTAACTTCATAACAGCCCGCCGTGGATCGACTTCATTGCTGGCGACTGCTGCTATCTTAATGTTAGCAGGTTGTAGTGGGGGTCAAGATAGCGCTGATGATAATGCTGCTGCTAGTACAGACGCCACAGCTGTAACCACAGAAGAAGTGTTACGTATCGGCACAGAAGGGGCTTATGCGCCTTTTAACTTTACCAATGCTGATGGTACGCTTGGTGGCTTCGATGTCGATATGGCCAACGCTATATGTGCTGACATGCAAGTCACTTGTGAGATTACTGCTCAAGATTGGGACGGTATCATCCCTGGTCTCAAAGCCGGCAAATATGACGCGATTGTAGCGGCTATGTCAGTGACACCTGAACGGGCGCAGCAAGTTAGCTTTACGGATCCGTACTTTAGTAACAGTCTAGTATTTTTGGCCAAAAAAGACAGCAGTTTCGATCCTAGTGATAGCAGCGATATCAATGCGCAATCCATTGCCGCTCAGCGTTCTACGGTTTCTTCACAGTGGTTGGAAGGTGCGTATCCAAAAGCAGATATGAAGCTATACGATACGCTTAGCAATGCCTTTTTGGACTTAGAGTCAGGCCGTGTTGATGCTATGATATCTGATAAACTACCAGCCATAGAATGGCTTAGCTCGCCCACAGGCAGTAATTATGCTTTGAAAGGGGATGAGATTGACATCAATGATAATTTTGCGATAGCAGTACGTCCTGGTGATGAGCTACAAGCAAAGATCAATAAATCGTTAGCGAATATAAAAGCCAATGGCACTTATGATGAAATCAATCAAAAGTACTTTGCCGTTCCGGTCTCCGCAACGCAGTAATTGCTGCCACGACAACTCATGAAGTCCCTGCCACAGACACTGTTTTGCAGTAGCAGCGACTATTAAATAGACCGATGATCAGGCCAAAGGATATCGCTATCTAAGCGATATCCTTTTTTTGTTACAAAACTGACCATCCAATCCTGCCGAATCTAAGTGGTTTTTGTGGTTTTTAATAGCATAAGGGTCTCTTTAAGCTGAGCTTTTGCGTGCAAGCGTTAACATAGTTGAGCATGATTATGATAAAATCAGCGCTCATTTTTGTCGAATCAGTTACCGCGTGAATTACCGGCAGTATACACGTGGCTCTAACACCCAGGGGTAATATGCAGCGCTATATAGACGGTGCTAAATTATTAATACTGATTCTGCTATTTGATATTTCGCTAACTTGCTAATATAAAGAGATCGAGTGGACCATTGTGTTTGATTTACAAGGATTTGGCGCGCTATTACTGAGCGGCGCTACCGTTACCATCCAACTTGCCGTGACCAGCTTAATTATAGGTATGGCTTTGGGGTTACTGGGTGCCACTGCCAAGCTGTCTAATGTTTGGTTGCTACGTAAGATTGCGACTGTATACACGGCGACCATGCGTGGTATTCCTGAATTGCTATTAGTGCTGTTTATCTATTACGGTGGCTCTATCTTGCTGATGAGCATCCTCAAAAAGTTCGGCTATAATAATTACGTCGAGATCAGTGCCTTTTGGGGTGGGGTAATGGCATTATCGATTGCTTTCGGTGCTTATGCAACTGAAATACTTCGAATGTCGATCCAAGAGATTCCGGTTGGTCAAAGTGAAGCGGCGCAAGCCATTGGGATGCGTCCTTTGCAGACTTTTTATCGCATTACTTTGCCGCAAGTTTGGACAATTGCTTTGCCGGGTTTGGGTAACTTGTTTTTAGTGCTGCTTAAAGACACCGCCCTAGTATCAGTAATCGGTCTCAAAGATATTATGTACCAGTCATCGCGCGCCGCGCAGTCAACTCAGCAGCCGTTTACCTTTTATATGGCAGCGGCTGTTATTTACTTAGGCCTGACGATGATCATTACTGGCTTTATGATGTGGCTTGAATGGCGCGCCAATCCAGCAGCGCGCTATGCCAAAAAGCTGAGCCGTCAATCAACCAACCGTCAATCGACCATAGGGTAGGGAGAGTCTCATGGATTGGAATTGGCAGGTTATTTTTGATCATATCCCAGACTTACTAGGCGGCGCAGTATTGACTGTACAGCTGGTAGTCATCTCCGGTATCATTGGGCTGTTTTTTGGCTTGATTTTAGCGCAACTGCGTTTGTCTAAAAGCTGGCTAGTACAGATATTACCGTTTCTTTATATCTTCTTTTTCCGAGGCACGCCGCTGCTAGTACAGATATTTTTGATCTATTATGGACTTGGGCAGTTTGAAGCCGTTCGTAATTCTTTCTTATGGGAACCGGTGCTCAGTCAGGCCTATTGGTGTGCAATTATTGCCTTTACCCTGAACACCAGCGCCTATTTGGCGGAGATTATCCGCGGTGCTATTCAGACCATACCGGTTGGCGAGCTCGAAGCTGCCGACGCTATCGGCATGTCAAAATGGCAGAAGCTCACGCGCATTACGCTACCCCGCGCCTTTGGCATTGTGATTCCTGCTTATAGTAATGAAGTCATCTTTATGCTCAAAGGTAGTGCTCTAGCCTCGACTATCGCCTTGATGGATATCACGGGTGTTGCCCGTACTATCAGTGCGCGTACTTATACCTTGATGGAGCTGTTCTTCGCGGCCGGTATCGTTTATTTGCTATTGTCATGGGTCATTTTATTCAGCTTTAGAATGTTTGAAAAAAGAATGAATCGCTATATGACTTATGTGCCACCAGATGTGACCA
This sequence comes from Psychrobacter sp. PL15, assembly GCF_035984995.1. Lineage (NCBI taxonomy): Bacteria > Pseudomonadati > Pseudomonadota > Gammaproteobacteria > Moraxellales > Moraxellaceae > Psychrobacter > Psychrobacter sp. PL15. The sequence goes on along the minus strand of NZ_JAXCIB010000004.1, from coordinate 125,445 downwards.
CCCATACTATTACCTAGAGCATGTTATCAAGTCTTGCTGTCTTTATTACCCATACCCATAAATTTATTATGAGAGCTTAGCATGAGCCAATCGTTACCTAGTCCTGTAGTAAACGCCGCCGAAGAGAATGAGGTCAAAGCTACTGCTAGTTATGACAAGCGTGCAGTTATTGGTAAAGTGGTCTGTGTTGGTCGTAATTATGCTGCGCACGCTCATGAATTGGGTAATGAGGTACCAACCTCACCAATATTATTTATGAAACCAGCCTCATCTGTGGTTTTTGTTGGTAAGGACTCAGTTGCTAATAGTATTGTCCGTCCAGATTCAACAATACACGGTGATACTCACTATGAAGTGGAGTTGTGCATTCAGTTATCAGCTGATTTGAATAACGCCAATATTGAGCAGGCACAGCAAGCGATTGGTGGGGTGACTCTAGGGTTGGATTTAACCTTGCGCGACTTACAAAGTCAGCTGAAAGAAAAAGGCCAACCTTGGGAGCGTGCGAAGTGTTTTGACGGCGCTTGTGTATTGGCTGAATGGATCGACCCGCAAGCGTTTGGCGACTTTCGCAAAGTTAGCTTTCAGTTAACTATTAATGATCAGCTTAAACAAGATGGCGATAGTGCGTTAATGCTATTTCCAGTGTATGAGTTACTCGCTGAGATTAGCCGTGCCTTTAGTCTACAAGCGGGCGATGTCATCATGACTGGCACGCCAAGTGGTGTTGGCATATTACAGGCTGGTGATCGGTTAAGGCTTAAACTTGGTGAGCACGAGTGGCAGGCGCGCGTACAATAAAATTCCTGAGTTAAGACTCATTTTTATAAGTTAAAAATCTCAAGCCTGGCTTGGGATTTTTTGGTTTAACGAGTCCTGGTCAAAACTGAGCCATCATTAAAATAAAGCATCATTAAAAACTATCCTCAAACGGTCAGCTGTTTTTCAACGAACTGTCATAAATGCTAAGTACACTCAGGTATGTTTACGCTTTGGTGGCTTGATAAGTCCAGTCATCAAAATGCCATTTATGACAATCTAGCCTAACAGCAAGGTGACCGATAATGACCGTACTTAATGAGACACAAAACCTCGCCCACGAAGTCGTTGAAGACTCCAACCCTACTAACAATACTGATTTTCAGACCATTATTAAGCGCCGACTGAATCGTCGTAATATCTTAAAGGGTGGTACAGGCCTGACGGCTGCAGCGTTCTTTGGAACTTTGCCATTAGTTGGCTGTAGGGTCGGTGGTAGCAGTAATAATCTAAATCCTATCACCACTACTGATAATAATGCTGCTATCCCTGCGATAGGTGATTTAAAACGCCCTGAGACTTTAAGGTTCACTGCTGTTCCACACTCGACTGCCGAGACCATGAGCGTGGCTGCGGGTTATAAAGCTGAGATGATATTACCCTTAGGTACGCCACTGATTTCTGGCATTGATAATTGGAAAGACAACCGTGAGCAGTCAGCTGAGTCATTTGATTGGCGTATGGGTGACAACCATGATGGCATGTGGTTCTTTGGTAAAAAAGGCAGTGCATATGATGCAAAAGCCTCAGATAATGGCCTGTTAGTCATGAATCATGAGTACGTCAATAGTGCCGAGCTGAGTCCTTTTGGTTATTTCGTGACTCCAGATGAGGATGCTGAGACTATATACCAAAGTCGACGGCTGGCAAGTGATGTACGCCGTGAAGTCAATTGTCATGGGGTTTCTGTGGTTGAGATGACCCGTCGTTCAGATGGCGTGGGTTATGAAATGGTACTCAACTCAAAATACAATCGCCGCATTACCAGTAGTACGCTGGCGACCTTTACCGGACCAGTTGCAGGCTCAGACCTAGTCAAAACTAAATTTGACCCAACCGGTTATCAGACCCGCGGTATCAATAATAACTGCGGCGCTGGCTTATCACCTTGGGGCACGTATCTAACCACGGAGGAGAATTTTTTAGGGGTCTTTGCCCGTGGGCAGGATGCCAGCCAATTAAGTGCCGCGCAAAACGCTGGCCGTGCGCGTTATGGGGCCACAGAGGACTTTTCTGGTTGGGGCTACTTATGGCACACCCCTGATGCTAAGGAGGCCAAAGTCGCCGATGAGTTCTTACGCTGGGATATGACAGTGGTCGGTGCAACAGCGGCTGATGACTACCGTAATGGTTTTAATACCTTTGGGTTTATGACTGAAATAGACCCTTTCGACCAAAATTCTATACCGCAAAAGCGTACGGCACTGGGACGTTTCGCCCATGAAAATTGTGCCTATGCCCCCGTTGAGCAAGGTAAGCCAGTGGTTTTTTATATGGGTGATGACGCACGTGGCGAATATATCTACAAGTTTGTCTCTAATGCTTTATGGTCAAACAGTGATATTGGTGGTGGTTTAAAAGCAGGTAGCAAATATATGGACGAGGGTACATTACATGTCGCTATCTTTAATGATGATGGCAGCGGTAAGTGGCAGCCGTTGATACATGGGAAAAATGGACTGGATGCTTCTAATAGCGCGCTGCCGTTCAATGGACAAGACGAGGTTTTAGTTTTTGCCCGTGCTGCTGCTGACGCATTGGGTGCGACCAAAATGGATCGCCCAGAATGGGTGTCGGTCAGCCCCATAACTGGTGAGGTTTATGTCACCTTAACCAATAATAAGCTGCGGGGCGAACGTGAGGACCAGCCAGTCTCGGCCACTAATCCACGCAGTTATCAAGCGCGCGGAAAAGCACGCGGTAATGACAATGGCCACATTATCCGCTGGGCAGAGACCGGTGGTGACCATGCGGCAATGAGCTTTGAATGGGATATTTATTTGTTTGCCTCACCTAGTGATTTGGCCGTAGAAAACTTATCAAAATTAAATGATAACAATGATTTTTCTTCACCAGATGGTTTATATTTTGATCCGCGTGGGGTACTGTGGATTCAGACTGATGATGGTGCATATACTGATACCAGTAGCTGTATGTTACTGGCGGCACTACCAGGCAATGTGAGTGACGGCGCGCCTACAGTAACCTCGGCAGGGCAGCAGACTCGAGTCGGTACGTTCGCAAATAATGATAATATTAAACGTTTCTTTGTCGGCCCTGAAGGTTGTGAAGTGACTGGTATTACCATGACCCCAGACTTCAAAACGCTATTTATTAATATTCAGCATCCTGGTAATACCTGGGGTGCAGCCGATGGTGGCAGTACACCGCGCTCAGCCACAGTCATGATTACCAAAGAAGATGGTGATGTGATATTAGCGGAGTCATTTGGTCCAGCGGCGTCTACGACCTAAAAATAGCAGATTTAAATAAAAATTCTACATAAAATCCCAAGCTATGATTTGGGATTTTTTATTAAATACGGCTTCACTTTAAATAGCACTAGGAAGCAGCACTAAGCAGCATTGTAGTATTAACCAGTGATTTAGAAAACGAACGCGGCATTATAATGGTAATAAGAAACGTCAACGCAGTCATCGCTATTATTGGCCTTTGATCTATATTAATATCAAGATGATAGCAGGTGGTGCATTGACTACCCTATAGTACAAATATCCCTTACAACAAGCATACCTGCAACACAAATAATCTACTTTTGTTTATAAAATTATAGGATAGAATACCACTCTATCCTTACTACTGAATATGCCAGAACTATGCCCAGTCCCAATTCGTTACATGACGATTATACTATCCATAATCAGGGTACTAGTGAAGCCAGTACTCAGCCTGAACTTGATGCTCAAGCTAGCTCTGAATTTAGTTCTGATAAAGCCAGCTCTGATGCTAGCACGTCATTTCAGGGTGACGTGTATGAGCAGCTGGCTCAGCTGGAATACATTTATGTGGATAAAACAGCCAGTTTTATAACAGAGGAGAGTAGCGCTGCAACCTTAGGTGAGCCCCTTTCTTTAGGCGATATATTTGAAGGGTTGGCTCAGTTGGCAACCATGGGTATAGTAGAAGTCACTGATATAGTAGAAGCCGTCCATCGTGAGATTATTTTACGACCATTAGGGCGCTTGGATGATCGCAATCTCACCAAGTGGCAACGCGGTCTTACTGGACGGATATATAGTACGGTACGTTATGCAATGTTGGTGGTAGGTACTAATTTAACATCAGGGCTTTGGCTGTATAACAACATACGGAATCAAAAAAACGTCCCCCCTCTACCCAGGAAATTGAGGCGGTTGGTCAATATTCTCAATGGCGTTATGGGTGATCATCTTGTTAATCATCATAATCCACTCGCTGTGCCGATGGCTCTATACGATCGCTCTTTACATAAAAAATATAGCCATCTACAGCAAGGTGAAATATCAGGTCGTATTATCATTTTATGTCATGGGCTTTGTATGAGCCATTTAACCTGGAATGTATTCAAGAATAATAATCTAGGTGAACGCATTAGTCGTAGCCAGCCGAAATCTACCATTTTATATCTTAATTACAATACTGGACGACATATTTCAAGCAACGGGCGTAACCTCTCTCAAGTACTACAAGATTTAGTCAATAATAATCCAGGCATCACTCAAATTGATTTAATTGGCCATAGTATGGGTGGTTTAGTCGCTCGTAGCGCCCTATTTTATGGTAAAGAGCAAGGCTTTAATTGGGTAAAACAAGTACACAATCTCGTTACTCTAGGGTCTCCGCATCAAGGCGCAAGCTTAGAACGTATAGGCAGTTATGTGCAAGATAGGATTGCTAAGCTTCCTTTTGCTGGGTCATTAGCCAAGTTAGGTGATTTGCGTAGTGCAGGCATCATTGATCTACGTTATGGCAGTATTCGTGATGCCGACTGGAAGTCTTTAGAAGGTCGCAGCGTTTTGCCACCAGAGTTTCGCCATCCTACTCAGCTGCCTTTGCATGTCAATACCTACCTCATTGCGGCGACCTTAGTTGATTCTAGTTACGATTCTAAAATGACAGGACTGCTAGGTGATGGTCTGGTTACGATAGAATCTGCCTTAGGTGAGCATACTGGCGAGCATGCTTTGACCGTACCGGAAGAACGTAAGGCCATTTTTTATGGGCTCAGCCACTACAACTTACTCTATAGCAAAAGGGTACATAAGCAGGTCATCGAATGGCTATTAGATAATGAGTAGAGTGATGCTAACCAAGGCGACGGCTCAAAAATTAAGTCTCGGCCTGGAAAGTAGCCCTCATATATATTCTTATCCAAATGACTTAAATATGATGTTATGAAGAGCATCAGTCCTAGTATTGCTGCATGTATAGTCAATGAAAAGTAATATCGATACATAAGCTACTGCTGGCATAAGTTTTTCTTGCTTGCTGTGCCTACGCAGACAGAGGCGGCAAAAAGCTTATACCAGCAGTACCGTCGCGTTTTTAAGGTGTGTTAACTATATCAGTAAAGTAGCGTTAATTACCGGCATAAAAAAACCCTCAAGCGTCACACTCGAAGGTTTTAGATAACAAGCAGGCTGAGTTAAACTAATAAGTAAACATTACTCAGCAAATATTGCCGCAACATCCTCTTTATTAAAACGATAAATCTCACCGCAAAATCCGCAATCCATCTCAAAAGCGCCGTCTTGTTCTTCGCAAATCTCTAAAGCTTCGGCTTCACCAATCTGCTCAATCGCCATTTCACACTTCTGTTTTGAGCAGGTACAACCAAATGCTAGCGCCACCGGTTCAGGTAATACTACCTGTTCTTCATTGTACAGACGATATAACAGTTCATTGGTCGGTAACGACGTTAGTTCTTCGGGCTTAATCGTGCGTGTCAGTACAGATAAGCGTGGCCACAAATCGGTATCGACCTGTTCTTGTTCTTCGTCGTCACGGCGCGGTAACAACTGTACCAGTATGCCACCCGCTTGTAGACCGTCTGATGCTAGGTTAATCAGCGTTGGAATTTGTGCCGATTGTTTTTGGTAATGGGCCAAGCAGTCGGCTAGATTGTCATGACTGCGCTCGACAATCCCCTGATAGGGCTCGCCACCCTCAGGTTGAATATTAATAAATAATACCCCTTGGCCTACAGCACCAAGCTCAGCAAATGCGTCATTGGCGTGGGTCATGCTGTCCCACGCCTGTACTTGCTCATCGCTATCCGCTTTCCAGCTGGCTAGCGCACGGATGATACCGTCTTGGTCACATTCAGCCATAGCCCAATTAAGCAGACTGTCACTATCTGATGACTGTAATTGAATAGACAGATGACCATCAATTTTAACCGTACCAATAAGCAAGCTTGCCGCGGTCAGCATCTCACCTAATAAGCGTTTAATAGCTTCGGGATAGGGCTTTTGAGCGATTGTAGTGGCATAACTGCGCGATAGGCGAACCACATCGCCACGCACGGGAGAGTCTTCGATAAAAAAGCGCTGACGTAGGTCATTATCGATAGAGATGCTGTCAGTATTTGGCGTTTGGTCGTTTTGATTTGCTTGAGTCATAAGTCAATTGTCTTGTTAAGAAGTTGGTAGCTTTATGGGGGTTACTCGCAAGTTATCAATAATAAGATTGGGAGGAATACGTCATAAACCAATAGATCAACTATAGTCAATGAAAAGTAATATCGATACATAACCTACTGCTGGCATAAGTTTTTCTTGCTTGCTGTGCCTACGCAGGCAGAGGCGGCAAAAAGCTTATACCAGCAGTACCCTAGCGTTTTTAGTATCCTAGCGTTTTTAAGGTATTTTAACTATATTGGTTGAATGCTTAAACGCTATCATAATAAGTTTTATTTCCACTGCATGAATCCTATCGTCTATCACGACCAGCTCGGTTTATTATTGAGATAAAAAGTCTTTACTCAGTAACAAAAGCAAGAAATTCAAAGCAGAGCGATAACAATTAAATATTTATTCCTAAGGAAAAAGTTACTAACGGTAGCGAAAGTGTTGTACAGTAACATTAAGTTGCATTATGATAACTCACAATAACAGCACGGACGCATAGCGTTAACTTAATTGACACTAGTAGCACGCAAGCTCGCTCCCAATTTTATGATGATGTGATAAAAGGATGTATCTAATGACTTATTCTATCTCCAAACCGTTAACCTTAGTAGCCTGCATAGCATTAGGTTTAGCTGGCTGTAACAACAGCAGCCAAACAGCCACTGATGATGCGGCGACCGCCGATGGTGCAGCCACTACTAACGGCACGCTACAAAAAATCAAAGAGTCAGGAACTATCGTGGTCGGTCATCGTGACTCTTCGATTCCTTTCTCTTATATTTCAGATGATCCCAACCAGCCTATCGGCTATGCTCATGATTTAGAAATGAAAGTAGTTGAAGCGGTTAAGCAAAAGCTAAATATGCCAGACCTCAATATTCGCTATAACCTCGTCACCTCACAAACTCGTATCCCATTAGTACAAAACGGTACCATTGACTTTGAGTGTGGCTCAACGACCAACAACGAAGAGCGCCAAAAACAAGTCGCCTTCTCAAACGGTTTCTTTGAAATTGGTACGCGATTATTAACCAAAACTGACTCCGGTATTAAAGATTTTGAAGACCTAAAAGGTAAAACGTTAGTAACCACAGCGGGCACCACTTCAGAGCGTTATATCCGTCAATATAACGACGAAAAGAAGATGGGTATCAGTATCATTTCGGCAAAAGATCATGGTGAAGGCTTCTTGATGTTAGAGAATGGCCGCGCTGATGCCTTTATGATGGATGATGTCTTACTTGCAGGCGAAAAAGCCAAAGCGAAAAATCCTGATGAATGGGTCATCGTTGGTACGCCACAATCATTTGAGATCTATGGCTGTATGATGCGTAAAGACGACCCTGAATTTAAAGCCGTGGTTGATGAAGCGTTGGCCAATGTCTTTAGCTCAGGCGAGATCAATGCTATTTATGACAAGTGGTTCCTAAATCCGATTCCACCTAAAAACGTCAACCTAAACTTTGAGATGTCAGATAACTTAAAAGCACTGATCGCTAATCCACATGATAGTGCCCAGCCTAAAGTTGCTACGGCACAGTAATGACCTTTTGTCCCTCAATATAGCTCACTTGTGCGCCTAAGCCAGTGTTTAACACTGGCTTAGCGCATGAGATGAGCCTATTTATCGCTGCTCGGAGAGACAACAATGAACTATAGCTGGAACTGGGGTGTGCTATTTGAGCATACCGGTATCGGCAATGAGCTGTATATTCACTGGATGATTACAGGTCTTGGCTGGCTGCTATTGATTGGTGGTATCGCGTGGGTCATTGCTATGGTTATTGGTACCATCTTTGGTATCATGCGCACTTTACCGAACAAAGCGGCCCGTGGCATTGGCACCGCTTATGTCACGTTCTTTCGTAATATTCCTCTGCTGGTCCAGCTATTCTTTTGGTTTTATATTGCTCCTGGTTGGTTGACGCCTGCGGTACAAGACTGGTGGTATAAGGAATTATCTCCGAATACCTCAGCTATGCTCTCAGCCAGTATCGGCCTTGGGCTATTTACAGCTGCGCGCATTGTTGAGCAAGTGCGTACTGGTATTGAGTCGCTACCTGAAGGACAAATCAATGCCGCTTATGCATTAGGCTTTAGCATTCCTCAAGCTTATAAAGAAGTGTTGCTACCACAAGCCTTTCGGGTAATTTTGCCACCGCTTAGCTCGGAGCTGACCAACTGTTTTAAAAACGCGTCGGTAGCGTCCTTGGTGGGGGTAATGGAGCTGATTAGCCAAACCAAAACCATCAGTGAATATACCCAAAATAGCCTGGAGATTTACACTTACGCGACCATCATTTATTTGGTGTTCAACCTATCACTGATTGCCATTATGGGACTGATTGAGCGCAAACTTCGCGTGCCAGGGCTTATCGCAGGGGGTCAGAAATGAATATGATGACCGAACTTACTACCGCTTATCCCGCCTTAATAGACGGTATGCTGACTACTTTAAAGGTCCTGTTTTTAGCGATTGTTGGTGGTATCAGTTTAGGAACGGTATTGGCCTTAATGCGCCTATCTGGCATTAAAGCGTTAGAAATTCCTGCAAAGCTATACGTCAATTACTTTCGCTCAGTACCGCTGTTACTAGTACTGCTGTGGTTTTATTTTGCGGTACCGATGATTTATTTTTGGATAGCGGGCAAATACCTACAACTAGATACTGCCTTTGCTTCTTGTGTACTCGCCTTTATGATGTTTGAGGCGGCCTATTTCTCTGAAGTAGTGCGCGCGGGCATTCAGTCTATTGGTAGTGGACAGGTCAATGCTGCTAGAGCATTAGGTATGAATTACGGGCAATCGATGCGCTTAGTGATTTTGCCGCAAGCCTTTCGTAAGATGCTGCCATTGATTTTGCAGCAATGTATTATTTTATTCCAAGACACCACTTTAGTATTTGCTATTGGCTTGACAGATTTTTTCCGTGCCGCCTATGTGCGCGGTGAGCTAATGGGCTTACTAACACCCTATATATTAGGAGCGGGTGCCGTATATTTTATCATTAGCCTCAGTGCCTCTATAGGGGTACAGCAAGTTCAAAAACGCCTAAGGTTCTAGTGACGACTGTCAGTAGACAGCCTTAAAAATAAGCTTTTGTAGAATACGATTAATTTTTATATAATTATTTAAACATACTACTACCCAACAAGATTAAGGTTAGGAGCCAGCAATGAGTAATGCTGATACGTACATGAATGATTTTGGCGGTCTAGTCACGAATAATGGTCATGCTAGTGATGAGATTGTCATCGAGATGAGTGATGTTAGCAAGTGGTATGGTGACTTTCAGGTGCTAAAAAATTGCACTTCGCATGTGTACAAGGGCGACGTGGTGGTAGTGTGTGGACCATCGGGCAGTGGTAAATCAACCCTTATTAAAACTGTCAACGGCTTGGAGAATTTTCAAAAAGGTCAGATAATGGTTAATGGCATTTCTGTCGGAGCGCCAAAGACTAATCTACCCAAACTACGTAGCCGAGTCGGTATGGTGTTTCAGCATTTTGAGCTGTTTCCGCATTTAACCATCATTGATAATCTGACGGTAGCACAAATTAAGGTATTAGGTCGCAGCGAAAGCGAAGCCAAAAAAAAGGCTATGGCCTATCTAGATCGAGTAGGGCTGACCGTACAAGCAGCAAAATATCCAGCTGAGCTATCTGGTGGGCAGCAGCAACGGGTAGCGATTGCTCGTGCCTTAGCGATGGACCCAGTGGCAATGTTATTTGATGAACCAACCTCGGCATTAGATCCTGAAATGATTCAAGAAGTACTAGATGTCATGGTGGAGCTAACACGCGATGGCATGACCATGATGTGTGTGACTCATGAAATGGGCTTTGCCAGCCAGGTCGCCAATCGTATTGTATTTATGGATGAAGGGCATATCGTCGAAAACTGTAGTAAAGATCAGTTCTTTGAAGGAGCGAAAAGTGAGCGCGCGCAAATGTTCTTATCTAAGATTTTGAATCATTAAGCCATTGTTTATATAAGTTAATCGTTACTAAAAGCGCCTACTAGGCGCTTTTTTTTATATTGTTGAGCATGAACAAAACTGTCCTCTTCATCATAATCTAATAGACAACACTCATTTTTGTTGTTTGCCAGCTCGCACGGACGTTCTTTTATCTCAATAATAACGGATCTATAATACGCCCGAGCCGAATTGATTTTTATAAATAAGGTTAATAAGCTTAGCATGGCTCTTTAGCGCATACTGTTGACGTGAGTCATCCTTAGTTTGCTGTTACAATAGCTGAGGCTATTTTTCATATACAAGCCGCAAGACAAAACCTATCTATTATCCATTTATCATAAATAGCATCGCAGGCAGTGGCATAATAACAACAGCTGAGCGGCGCAACCTTTGGAGCCATCATGAGTGTAGAAAATATGTCCACGTCGCCTATGTCATCACCCCAGAAAGATATTGTGATCATCGGTGCAGGTTTAGCGGGCTGGCATGTCATTGATGCGATTCGTAGCAAAGATAAAGATATTCCCATCACCTTAATCACTACCGATAATGGTGATCGTTATCATAAACCTATGCTGACCATGGCTATCAGCCAGAATAAACGCGCTGCTGACCTAGTGCGTGCAACTGGTATTGAGGCCGCAAAAGCCGCGAATATAACATTACTTACCCATACTCAGGTTATTGATATTGATTCTGACAGCCAGCAATTACATCTTGCGGCAACGGGAGCAGCGGGTACCCATACTACTAATCCAACATCTATCCATTATGAAAAATTAGTACTGGCAGTGGGTGCTCATCCTATCTTTCCAAAAAGTCTGCCTGAAGATTTGGTCTGGCATGTCAACCATATTGAGCGTTTTGGACAGCTGCAAGAAAAACTAGCTACGGGCAGTCAACGGGTGGCTATTGTTGGTGCTGGTATGGTGGGTACTGAAATTGCAGAAGATTTGCTAAAAGCCGGTCATAAAGTCACTCTAATTGATTTGAATAACGCGCCACTATCGCAAATGCTACCACCGCAAGCGACTGCCCGTATTACAATAGCGATTGAATCACAAGGCATCCAGTTTTTGGGTGGCTGTCAAGTATCAGGCATCACTCGTGATAGCGATGGCCAGTTACATATCAGTTATGGGCCTTTAGATACAGGGTCAGAAGATCTCAGTATTCAACAATTCACCCCGCTGGTAGTCGATCACGTGATTGCTAGTACCGGGCTGTTGGTCGATGATAAATTACCTACTGCCGCTGGTATTGAGTTCGATCGTCGTACTGGTATCGTGGTTGATGCGCTCACATTGCGTACTCATGCGGCAAATATTTATGCCATTGGCGATTGCATGTCTATTAATGGCGTGGCGTGTCGTTATGTGGCACCGCTACGGGCGCAGGCAGCAACGATTGCTGATGATATTTTAGGGCATGAGCATGGTGGTTATGATCATAAACCACCAATGATACGTTTGAAAAATAAAGCTATTTCGGTGATGGTGACTGGCGTACCGAAGGCTACTGGCAATTGGCAAGTAAAAAGCGACAGCGCTGACGAGTTAGTCATGGAACTGCTCGACGATCATGAGGCAGTAAGCGCTACGGTAACGATAAAAGCACCTACAACGGCGTAAGTGTAACCAGAATTAAGCTGTTTGGTTATGGCATTGTTTTAAGTCATTGATAACCAGTTACGCTGTTATGTCGAACTGTTAAGAAGGACTGAGGTTAGTTACTGCTAATAATATGAGTTGCTGAAAAAACCAGCCAAATGCTATAGAGGCGTCTGGCTGGTTTTATTATTTCTAAGATCGGTTTTATGATTTACGATCTAAATAATTATTCAGGCTATACTCTTTAATGACAAGATAAGTGGCTAGTAGAAGAATATTTGAGTAATACATAATTAAAATACCTTAAAAACGCGACGGTACTGCTGGTATAAGCTTTTTGCAGCCTCTGTCTGCGTAGGCACAGCAAGCAAGAAAAACTTATGCCAGCAGTACGTTATGTATCGATATTACTTTTCATTGACTATATATTGTATCGATGGAATTGATAGTCTTTAATTGCAGGCAGTATAGTAAACGTTTAGGGCGTATCACCATTTAGCATACTAAATCATACTAAATCATTCTAAGCTTTATAGCCTAATTAAAAACCCAAACTACTTTTCTAAATTAGATACGCTATAGTTAGAGTGTATCTCTAGCGCTTTTATTGCTACAGATAACCATTAATATACTAAGCAGTCATACGGTTATATCTGCAGAAAATGTGCCATTATAGCAGTACGATAATTTAGAAAATAAAACCCAAAGAATAAAAACGAAAGGACTCGTTATGACTAAACCCTCCTATTTTGATACTATTCTTAATAATGTTCCACGCGTCAATATGGGCGCGCGCTCTGCTAATGCGCCACTCACCCAAAGCTATGACAAAGGCCCTGATGTGCCGCTAATCGAAGCGACTATCGGCGACTTTTTTGATGCTATCGTAGATAAATATCCTGAGCGCGCAGCACTGGTGTCACGGCATCAAAATATCCGCTGGACTTATCAAGAGCTGCAACAACAGGTTAATCAGTTGGCCAGTGCTATTATCGAGATGGGACTTGAGATTGGCGATCGCATTGGTATTTGGTCGCACAACAATGCTGAATGGCTTGTGCTGCAGTTGGCAACTGCAAAAGTTGGGGTCATTTTAGTCAACCTTAATCCTGCTTATCGCACTTTTGAGCTGCAGTATGCGTTGAATAAATTAGGCTGCTCAGCACTGGTGTTAATGCGTCATTTTAAAACCAGCGATTACGCACAAATGATCGGTGAGTTGTGCCCTGAGATTTATCATAAGAGCTATCAGCAGCTCGACTTAGTCGAAATGCCTACTGTCGAACGCATCATTTGGATTGATCAGCCTGGTAGTGATGAAGACTTTAATTTTATGCAAAAATTTTCGGCGTGGATAGCAGAGGGCGATGCTAATGATCCGCGCATTGCCGAGCGGCAAGCACAGCTGAAAAATACGGATGCTATTAGTGTGCAGTTTACCAGCGGTACCACGGGTACGCCAAAGGGCGCGACCTTAAGTCATCGTAATATTCTAAACAATGGCTACTTCCTCGGCGAGTCGATGAACTTAACTGAGAAAGACAGACTATGTATCCCTTTGCCGCTTTATCACTGCTTCGGAATGGTTGGTGGTAATTTAGCCATCTTGACCCACGGTGGCTGCGCGGTCTATCCCAATGATGGCTTTGATCCCTTGACCGTATTACAAACGGTAGAAGAGGAAAGGTGTACTGGCTTACTTGGCGTACCGACCATGTTTATCGCTGAGCTTGATCATCCAGAGTTTGAGAGTTTTGATTTGTCCAGTTTGCGAACGGGCATTATGGGCGGTTCTAGTTGTCCGATTGAGGTGATGCGCCGGGTCATCGATAAAATGCATATGAGCGGAGTCACCATTGCTTATGGCATGACGGAAACCAGTCCGGCCTCTTGTCAGACTAATGAGCATACCCCACTTGAAAAAAGAGTGTCCACGGTAGGGTTGGTTTTGCCAGCGATTGAAGTCAAAATTATCGATACCGAAACCGGTGATACTGTAGCGATTGGAGGGACTGGCGAGCTATTGACCCGCGGCTATTCAGTGATGAAAGGTTATTGGGGCAGTCGTTTTAAGACCCATGAAGCCATTCAAGACGGCTGGATGCATACCGGCGATTTGGCCACTATGGATGCAGACGGTTATATCAACGTGGTTGGCCGTAGTAAAGATATGATTATCCGTGGTGGCGAAAACATTTATCCGGTCGAGATCGAAAACTATTTATACCGTCATCCTAAAATCCGCGACGTACAAGTGGTTGGCATACCCGATGAGCGTTATGGTGAGGTATTAGCCGCCTGGATAATTGCCAAAAAGCCGGATAGTTTAACTGAAGACGAGGTACGGCAGTTCTGTCTTGAGCATATTGCCCATTATAAAGTACCGACCTACTATCGTTTTGTCAGCGAATACCCAATGACTATCACTGGCAAAATTCAAAAATTCAAAATCATAGAGCTAATGAAAGCAGAATTGGGATTAGAGTCGATCTAACTTAAAAACGATACAACGATACAACGTTACAACGATACAACATTACTGGGCTGCTGGGATGAATTTTTTGCAGCCTCTGTCACGCGTGCGAACAGCAAGCAAGAAAAATTTATACCAGTAGCACGTTGATTTGAACGACTCTCTTTTATTCTTAACTGACTATAGAGTAGCTTGGTTGGGTAACAATTTACTCATTAATTAAATACTGTTTTTATCAAGTGCTAAAAAAGCCAGCTGTCCATTACACCACTAATTATGAGCTTTTAATTATTTATAATACCTTTCCTAAGGTTTGTTTAAGTGATACATATTGTATCGATATCATTGACAGCCTTTCATTGAAGGCGTTATAGTAGTTGGCAAGATATAAAACAGATTCAAGGAAGAATAGAACCTGTTAGCAGGCTATAGTAAAGTAAAATAATAAAGTACAACGAAAGGACTCGTTATGACTAATCCCTCCTATTTTGATACCATTCTTAATAATGTCCCTAGCATAAATATGGGCGCGCGCTCTGCCAATGCTCCTCTCACCCAAAGCTACGATAAAGGCCCTGATGTGCCACTCATTGAGGCCACTATCGGTGACTTTTTTGATGCTATCGTAGATAAATACCCTGAGCGTGAAGCGTTGGTGTCACGCCATCAAAATATTCGTTGGACGTATCGTGAGCTACAACAGCATGTTAATCAGTTGGCCAGTAGCATGATTGAGATGGGACTTGAGATTGGTGATCGCATCGGTATTTGGTCGCACAATAATGCCGAATGGTTACTCATGCAGCTAGCGACCGCAAAAGTCGGGGTGATCTTAGTTAATATTAATCCAGCCTATCGTACCTTTGAATTGCAGTACGCTCTTAACAAGTTAGGGTGCTCGGCGCTGGTATTAATGCGTCATTTTAAAACCAGCGACTACGCTCAGATGATCCGCGAGTTATGCCCTGAGATTTATCATAAGAGCTATCAACAGCTGGACTTGATCGAGATACCGACCATTGAACGTATCGTTTGGATTGATGAGCCTGATAGCGATGAAGATTTTAGCTACATGCAGAAATTCTCGTTATGGATGGCTGAGGGCGATGCCAATGATCCGCGGGTAGCTGAACGACAAGCTCAGCTCAAAAACACCGATGCTATTAATGTACAGTTTACCAGCGGCACCACTGGCACCCCAAAGGGCGCAACCCTAACCCACCGTAACATTCTAAATAACGGTTATTTTATCGGTGAGGCCATGAACCTAACCGAAGAGGACAGATTGTGTATTCCTGTACCGTTATATCACTGCTTTGGTATGGTGCTCGGTAACTTAGCAGTCTTAACTCACGGCGGTTGTATTCTTTATCCCAACGATGGCTTCGATGCGTTGACGGTATTACAAACGGTTGAAGAAGAGAAATGTACCGCTTTGCATGGCGTGCCGACCATGTTTATCGCTATGCTCGACCATCCTGAGTTTGACACCTTTGATTTGTCCACTTTGCGTACCGGTATTATGGCCGGCTCTAGCTGTCCGATTGAAGTAATGCGCCGGGTCATTGATAAGATGCATATGAGCGAAGTCACTATTGCTTATGGCATGACTGAGACCAGTCCGGTGTCTTGCCAAACAAATGAGCACACGCCGCTTGATAAGCAGGTTTCTACCGTCGGACTGGTACAGCCCGCACTTGAAGTAAAGGTTATCGATAGCGAAACGGGTGATATTGTGCCGATAGGGGAAACCGGTGAGTTATTAACGCGCGGCTATTCGGTAATGCAAGGTTATTGGGGCAGTCGCTTTAAATCGCGTGAGGCTATTCAAGATGGTTGGATGCATACCGGTGATTTGGCCACTATCGATGAAGACGGTTATGTCAAAATCGTTGGTCGTAGTAAGGATATGGTCATTCGTGGTGGGGAGAATATCTATCCGGTAGAAATTGAAAATTATCTCTACCGCCATCCTAATATCCGTGACGTACAAGTGGTTGGTATACCCGATGAGCGTTATGGTGAGGTGTTGGCAGCATGGATTATTCCCAAGCAGGAAGGTAGCTTGACCGAAGAAGAGGTGCGGCTATTCTGTAGTGAGCATATCGCCCATTATAAAGTACCCACCTACTATCGCTTCGTTACTGAATATCCAATGACCATTACTGGTAAAATCCAGAAGTTTAAAATCGTTGAGCATATGAAAGAAGAGCTGGGCTTAAAATAGCGAAGCAGCTAAGCAAAGCATTTAAAAAGCAGCCTCTAAAAAGCAGTATTTAAAAACAGTAGCTAAGCGCAGACTAAGAAAAATAAGTCATAAATAAAAGACCAGCATAAAAGCCAATTATAGAAAGGGATATCATGAGCGCCATCATAACCAGTAAATTGAGTCCAAACGCCGCTGAATTTCAGCAAAATAGCGCCGCTATGCAAGTGATAGTAGATGATCTATATGAGCATTTACACAAAATTGCACAAGGTGGCTCAGAGCGCTCGCGTGCTAGGCATTTGGCACGTGGCAAACTGCTACCACGTGAGCGTGTTGAACGCCTGCTCGATGTTGGGACCCCCTTCTTAGAGATAGCCCCGATGGCGGCATACGATATGTATGATGAAGATATCCCAGCTGCTGGTGTGATTGCTGGTATCGGTCGTGTTAATGGCACTGAATGTTTGATTATCTGTAATGACGCTACTGTAAAAGGCGGCACTTATTTTCCAATGACTGTTAAAAAGCATCTGCGGGCGCAAGAAATCGCACAAGAGAACAATCTGCCTTGTATCTATCTAGTGGATTCAGGGGGCGCAAATTTGCCCAATCAAGACGAAGTGTTTCCTGATAAAGAGCACTTTGGCCGTATTTTCTTCAATCAAGCCAATCTTAGTGCGGCGGGTGTTCCACAAATTGCGGTAGTGATGGGCAGCTGTACCGCTGGCGGCGCTTATGTCCCAGCGATGAGCGATGAGTCTATTATTGTCAAAGATCAAGGGACTATCTTCCTAGGTGGCCCGCCGTTGGTAAAAGCGGCTACTGGTGAAGAAGTGACCGCCGAAGACTTAGGCGGCAGTGATGTGCATACGCGTCTATCAGGAGTGGTGGATCATCTGGCGCAAAACGATACCCATGCGTTGTCGCTGGCACGTAATATTGTCAGTCATTTTAACCGACCAGCCAAGCACATTCCCAATCAAATTACCCCGCGGCCGCCGCGTTATGATGCCAAAGAGCTGTACGGCATTATTCCCAATGATACCCGCCAGCCGTTCGATATTAGAGAGATCATCGCGCGGATTGTCGATGACAGTGCGTTTGATGAATTTAAGGCGCGCTTTGGTACTACCTTAGTCTGCGGTTTTGCCCATATTGAAGGCATGCCAGTCGGTATTATTGCCAATAACGGTATTTTATTTAGTGAGTCGGCGCAAAAAGGTACGCACTTTATTGAGCTGTGCTGTAAGCGCAAAATTCCATTAGTATTTTTGCAAAATATTACCGGATTTATGGTCGGACGTAAGTACGAAAACGAAGGTATTGCTCGTCATGGTGCCAAGATGGTGATGGCCGTTGCCAATGCTAAAGTACCTAAATTTACCGTTATCGTCGGTGGCTCATTTGGTGCGGGTAATTATGGTATGTGTGGCCGTGCGTATAGTCCGCGCTTCTTATGGATGTGGCCGAACGCGCGCATATCAGTCATGGGCGGCGAGCAAGCGGCATCGGTACTTGCGACTGTCAAGCGTGATAATTTTGATCGTAAAGGTGAAGCCTGGAGTAAGGATGATGAAGAAGCCTTTAAAACGCCTATTCGCGAGATGTATGAAGAGCAGGGCCATCCGTATTATGCGACTGCCCGCTTATGGGATGACGGCGTGATTGACCCTGCTGATACCCGCAAGGTGTTGGCACTAGGACTTAGCGCGGCTCATAACGCTCCGATTGAAGAGACCACATTCGGTGTTTTTAGAATGTAAGACAACTAAGCAAGTTACTCATGATTATGTTGGGTTTAATTTAAAATAGATACAGTGTGATTGGCAGAAATTTTTGCAGCCTCTGTCTGGCTTGCGCACAGCAAGCAAGAAAATTTTTGCCAGTCACACGCTCATATCAATATTTAGTATTGACTGGTTTGAAAAGTACTATAAAAATATAAAGAGAAAATTATGCAAAATGATATGGTAAAAAATACTAATAATTATAAAAGCCTACTGGTCACTATTGAGCAACACGTCGCCACCGTCACTTTAAACTGTCCTGAAAAGCGTAATGCTTTCAACGATGAGATGATAAGTGAGCTGACCGTAGCGTTTGAACAGTTAGGGGCAAATGATAACGTGCGCGTCATTGTTCTAGCGGCAGCTGGCAAGGCCTTTTGTGCTGGTGCGGATCTCAACTGGATGCGCGCCATGGCGGATTACAGCTATGAGGAAAATTTAGCGGATGCTGATAAGTTAGCGCAAATGCTTAAGACCATTTATGAGTGCCCAAAGCCGACTATTGCTGCTATTCAAGGGGATGTTTATGCGGGTGGCATGGGCTTAGTAGCCGCCTGTGATGTCGCATTTGCCGTTAAGATTGCTAATTTTTGTTTAAGTGAAGTTCGGTTAGGTCTTGCACCAGCAACTATCAGCCCTTATGTCATTCGCGCAATGGGTGCCCGAGCAGCGCAGCGTTATTTCTTAAGTGCGGAAGTTTTTGATGCCAAAAAAGCGCGCCAGCTCGGCTTTATTCATGAGCGCGTTAGCGAAGAGTCACTTAATGATGTGGTAGCAACTTTCTGTGCCAAAGTCGTCAAAAACAGCCCTGATGCGATGGAAACCTGCAAGACTCTACTTCATGATGTGGCCGGACAACCCATAACCGAGAAGCTTATAAAGCATACGGTCAAAGGTATTGCTGATATTCGTGCCTCAGAACAGGGGAAGGAAGGCGTGCAAGCCTTTTTACAAAAACGTCGCCCCGCATGGCAGACAGAAGACTAGCTATTAAAGACCAATTGGTGATAGCAGCAAAAGTAATACTAAACGGACAGCATCAAACAGTCAGGTCAGGATTCCAACCATAACTGATGCTACGATAAAAATATAAGGCAAAAGACAAGGATAGCTATGTTTTCTAAAATTTTGATTGCCAACCGTGGCGAGATTGCCTGCCGAGTGGCAGCGACTGCAAAGCGTATGGGTGTTAATACCGTCGCTGTCTATTCCGATGCTGACCGTCATGCCAAGCATGTGGCTGTCTGTGATGAAGCCGTCTATTTGGGTGGTTCTGCCCCAAAAGACAGTTACCTTAAAGGTGATGCTATTATTGCGATCGCTAAAGAAACCGGCGCGCAAGCCATTCATCCTGGTTATGGATTCCTGAGTGAAAATGCTGAATTTGCTCAAGCTTGTCATGATGCCGGCTTAGTATTTATCGGTCCATCGGCTGCTGCTATCCGTGCCATGGGCGGTAAGTCTGAATCTAAACGCTTGATGGAAACAGCTGGCGTACCACTAATTCCTGGCTATCATGGCGACAATCAAGATGGCGAATTCTTAAGGGCGCAAGCTGATGAAATCGGCTATCCAGTATTAATCAAAGCCAGTGCTGGTGGCGGTGGTAAAGGCATGCGTATTGTCGAGCAAAGCGCTGACTTTATCGGCCTATTAGAGTCTTGCCGCCGTGAAGCGATAACCAGCTTCGGTAATGATCAAGTATTGGTCGAAAAGTATGCCCTCAAACCGCGTCATATCGAAATCCAAGTATTTGGCGATAGCCACGGAAATTATGTGCATTTATTTGAGCGAGATTGCTCGGTACAGCGCCGTCATCAAAAAGTTCTTGAAGAGGCGCCAGCGCCTGGTGTCGATATCAGCATGCGCGAGGAAATGGGCGCAGCGGCTATCGAGGCTGCGCGGGCAGTGAGTTATGTTGGCGCAGGAACCGTCGAGTTTATCGTTGAGCAGCGTGAGACTTCCATGAATTTTTACTTCATGGAGATGAATACGCGTTTGCAAGTCGAGCATCCGGTTACCGAAGCAATTACTGGTTTAGATTTGGTTGAATGGCAGCTATTGGTTGCTGCTGGTGAGTCATTACCGAAAACCCAAGATCAGCTGGTTATTAATGGTCATGCTATTGAAGCACGAATCTGTGCTGAAAACCCTGACAATGATTTCCTGCCAGCGACGGGGACGTTGTTTACTTATCAAAAGCCTGAACACAGTACCTTTAACATTGCTGATATACGTCTTGATGACGGTGTCCGCGAAGGCGATGTCATTAGCCCCTTTTATGATTCGATGATTGCCAAACTAATTGTTCATGCACCAACTCGTGAGCAAGCGTTAGCCAAACTTGATCGCGCACTGGCACAAACGCGCATCGTTGGACTGCCGAACAACGTAGCATTCTTACGTTATATTATTAATACCGATTCATTTAGCAATGCCAATCTAGATACGGCATTGATTGAGCGGGAGCGGGCTGACCTTTTTGACCAACAGCCTCTTGAGCTATCAACACTCATTAGCACTGCCATTGTTCAGCAGCTTGCCACTGAGTCGGCCGATACGGATGCCAATTCTTTTGACCCTTTTGGCCAGACCTCAGGGTTTCGCGCTTATACCGATTATACGCGGCAGTTTAGTTTGGTTTATGATGAGCAGCCTTATTTAGCTCATATTAGTGATTGGTACAATGGTGCTACATGCTCAGATAGTGGTCTTGACAAGTCTAACGATAAAGCCAGTCGCTTTGATATGGTCATTGAGCATGATACGACTAATAATGATGGTAAAGATACAGACCAAGTTAACGACAAAAATAATACTGCCAGTCCAACCCATAATTTATATAAGGGCCATGTCAGCTACACAAGCAGCGATGCACACAACCATGTTTTATGGTTAGACGGTACACGTATTAGCGCCCAAAGTTGGCTACATAATGAAACTGTATATGTCTTTACTGATGCTGGGCGTGATCAGATTACTTTAATTGATATTATGGCTCATGTTGGTGAGGATAATGCGGCGGTTGGTAGTCTAAAATCGCCTATGCCAGGACAAGTTATTGCCTTTAAGGTAGCCGTAGGTGATACCGTCAAGCAAGGCGAGCCGTTAGCTGTGATTGAAGCCATGAAAATTGAGCATACTATCATCGCGCCTACGGATGGTGTAGTCGCAGAGCTGCTATTTAAAGCCGGCGATTTGGTTGCCGATGGTGATGAGTTATTGCGAATTGATGCTACCGAAGAAGGATAATGATAGCGACAGTTAAAGAGCATGGCGGTTTTTAGAAATAACTGTTTGCGAAATTAGCTCTTTAAAAATTTCAGCCTAGTAGCTTTTAGCCCATTAACCACACTAACAGTCAGATCAGTAAAAACAGATTAATAAAAAGGATGGCAATCATGAAACACTCGTATCCCGACCAGGTACTGATCGTTGACGTCAGTCCGCGTGATGGCTTGCAAAATGAGTCCAAAACCGTACCAACTGCCATCAAGCAAGCACTGATTGAAGACCTGATTGCCGCTGGGATTAAAAAGCTTGAAGCGACTAGCTTTGTCTCGCCTAAATGGGTACCGCAAATGGGTGATAACAGTGCACTGTTGGAAGCGCTTGAGCCCACACGTCATGATGACGTTTGTTATTCCGTATTAGTGCCCAATATGCGTGGCTTTGAAAATGCTATCGTGCATCGTCCTGATGAAATTGTCATATTTGGCTCAGCCAGTGAAACCTTTAGTCAAAAGAATATTAACTGTAGCATCGATGACAGTATTGCACGCTTTGCCCCAGTCGCTGCTGCTGCTAAAGCCCAAGGTATCAAGGTTCGCGGAGTTATTTCGTGTACGGTCGGCTGTCCTTATGAAGGTGATATTGACCCCAGTCAAGTAGCGTATGTGACCAAGCGTCTGGTCGAGATTGGTGCCGAGCAAATTGGCATTGCCGATACTATAGGTGTTGGTACACCCCTCAAAGTTCAGCGTGCTTTACAAGCAGCGCTTGAATATGTTGATATAGCAGCGATATCGGGGCACTTTCATGACACTTATGGTCAGGCATTGAGTAATACCTTAGCGGCATTGCAGATGGGTGTGCGCGAGTTTGATACATCCGTTGCTGGGCTTGGTGGTTGTCCATATGCCAAAGGGGCAACCGGTAATGTGGCGACTGAAGATGTGGTTTATATGCTGCACGGTATGGGTATCCGTACCGGTATTGATCTGGAAAAGTTGGTCAGTGCTGGCGAGCGTATCAGTGCATTTTTAGAGCGTCCCAATGGCTCCAACGTTGCGCGTGCATTGATTAACCAGCGTTAGTCTTGAGCTATTAATCAATAAAAGTACCCTACGCGCTAATAACCTTTAAAAATATTAATAGATTAGAACCTAAAATATAAGGAATAATTATGAGTTTACCCGGATTAGACTTTCAGCTTGGCGAAGATATTGATGCCCTACGCGATATGGTGCAAAAATTTGCGGCGAATGAAATTGCCCCGCGTGCCGCTGAGATTGATTCCAGCGATGAATTCCCAATGGATCTATGGCAAAAAATGGGTGATTTAGGCCTTCATGGTATCACCGTTCCTGAAGAGTATGGCGGGGTTGATATGGGCTACGTCGCGCATATGGTGGTGATGGAAGAGATTAGCCGCGCTTCTGCGTCGGTGGCACTCAGTTATGGCGCCCATTCAAACCTTTGCATCAATCAGCTCAAACGTAATGGCAGTGAAGAGCAGAAGCAAAAATATCTACCTAAACTGCTGAGTGGTGAATTTATTGGTGCGCTTGCCATGAGTGAAACCGGTGCTGGTTCTGATGTCACCAGTATGAAGCTCAAAGCCGAAGAAAAAGACGGTAGCTATATTTTGAACGGTAGCAAAATGTGGATTACCAACGGCCCTGATGCGGATGTGATGGTGGTTTATGCCAAAACCAATCCTGAGCTCGGTGCTAAAGGGATTACTGCCTTTATCATTGAGAAGGGTATGGCAGGCTTTGGTACTGCACAAAAGCTCGATAAATTAGGCATGCGTGGCAGCCATACTGGCGAGATGACCTTTAGCAATGTCGAAGTGCCTAGTGAAAATATCCTTGGCGGCTTAAATAATGGCGTCAAAGTATTGATGAGTGGGCTGGATTACGAGCGCGCGGTATTGGCTGCTGGTCCTATTGGTATCATGCAATCGGTGATGGACAATGTGATTCCTTATATCCACGATCGTCAGCAATTCGGTCAAGCCATTGGTGAATTTCAGCTGATTCAAGGTAAAGTCGCTGATATGTACACCGTGCTACAAGCTGGTCGCAGCTTCTTATATACGGTCGGTAAAAACCTCGACGCGCTAGAAGCCGGTCATAGTCGTCAAGTACGTAAAGACTGCGCCAGTGTTATCTTATGGTGTGCTGAAAAAGCCACATGGATGGCAGGTGAAGGCATTCAAATATTTGGCGGTAATGGCTATACCAATGAGTATCCACTGGGTCGTTTATGGCGCGATGCCAAGCTATATGAGATTGGAGCGGGTACCAGTGAAATCCGCCGTATGCTGATCGGCCGTGAGTTGTTTAACGAGACTAAATAGTCTGACTAATAAACAGCTTGGCTCATAACTAGGCTCATAAGTTAGCCAGCAACTGGCATGACTGAGCAGGCGAATAGACGGACAGACAGCGTGAGGTTGTTTTTGAAAGTTTAATAATTTGAAGTGCTAAAGCTTTTAAAATGATGCCATAACTCAGAATCTATAGTTAAAATACCTTAAAAACGCTACGGTACTGTTGGTATAAGCTTTTTGCAGCCTCTGTCTGCGTAGGCACAGCAAGCAAGAAAAACTTATGCCAGCAGTATGTTATGTTATGTATCGATGTTACTTTTCATTGACTATAGAGCCCACAAAACAGCTCGCACTGTCCGTTAACCCATAAAAAAGCAGTAAGTCTGAGACTTACTGCTTTTTTATGGATTGTTTTTTATCAATAGTTTTTCGCAGGCTAATTACTGTTTGCTATAGTCGAAATATCGCGCTATGCCGTTGAGCAGTAAATCTTCACGAATACGCACTGGACGATTAACATGTTGGGCAATCATATTAGCATCGCCACCGGTCATGATCAGCTCAAAGTTTGGATGACGATTGGTAATCTCATTTACCGCGCCGACGATAGACAACAGGATACCTCGGTGTACCGCCTCATGAGTGTTGGTGCCTTGAGTGATGCGATCAAAGGTACCGTTAGAGATGGTGATTTGTTTAGTACCTGAGAACAACGACTCACGCTGCAGATAGATATTAGGAAAAATATAGCCGCCCAAATGCTCGGCGTGATCAATCAGATCAATAGTCACAGCCGTTCCGCAGCCAATCACACATTGACGCTTTTTCTTATCCACGGCACCCAGCATTTGTAGCCAGCGATCACAGCCTAATTGGTTGGCATCGTAATCACTACGCATGAGTGGATGTTCGGCATCAACATGGACAAACTCGAAAGGAATACCCAGTCGACTCAAGGTTTTTGACACTCGTTCATTAAGCTCGTCACCCAGTACTGACGAGATACCGATAAAGTCAGGAGCATAGCGCTCAAAGCGATCCGTCAAACCCATGAGTAGTTCTGCAGGCGCTTGCAAATGTTGCTTAGCGTCATGCGAGACAATCTGCCCGATATCATCGGTGAGCCAGTATTTAAGACGGGTATTTCCCAAGTCGAGCCAGAGCATAAATATCCTTATATCGAATGAATCAATTATAAAGCAGTTGCGGTGTCAGACGTGCTTAATGCACTTGCTGTGATAAGTGACGTACCCTCTTCACTTACCTGTCTGGTACTTATTTTATATTTGATTCACTATTAGTGCCCAGTGTAGGTGCTTTAAACCTCATTAATAACATCAATACGACCAGTAAAAAGCGCGGAAAGCTTACCGTTATCTTGCCGTAATTGCAAACATCCGTGTGTATCAATACCGCAGGCATACCCAGTAGTAATATGAAGTTGGTCGTTATGATTTTGGCTCACCTGTAGCCGTAACCCTGTCAGTGCGTCCATTGCGGCAAACTGAGTCATAAATTCATCCGCATATTGAGTGTGGGCGGTTAGTTTTTCAGCAGCCAATTGCTCAAAGCAAGTAATCGCTGTTATTAAGGCGTGACTGATTTGCCGATATAAGTCTTGTAGGCTTGGCAAGGTTGCGTTCATTGTCTCTGATCTAGATAGATCGCTATTATTAGAGGAGGGGTTTAGCGTTTCATAAATGTCTTGTAGACTAATCGCTTGATAGCTCATACCTTCGCTGGTTTGGGTGGTCAAGGCTGGGGTTGCTCGTACATTTAGGCCAACCCCCATTACTACGCCAATTAATTTACCTGATTGCCACACTGGCTCAATCAAAATGCCCGCCAGTTTATTAAAATAACTGATTGGTGGCGTAAGATTATGAGCGTCATCAGACTCACGCACTTTATTGGGGTTGATTGATGTATCAGAGTGTTGAGCAGGTTCTTTAGTAGAGTGGTTAGGCGTTTGATAAAACCCTAAATCATTGGCCCATTTTACCCCAATAGCAGCCAATCCTTGCGCTCGTAATTGGTCATTCAGCGTTTGAATCACTGGCATTTTAGCCAATTCAGCCCCGATAACTAAGGATAATAAACCACTGATCGGCATTTGCATTGGATGATACAACGACAGATAGACATTACCCTGCGGTGACTGCCAAGAACGGCCGCGCTGTCCACGCCCTGCGGTCTGGGTGTCGGCAGTTAATAGCTGCGGCTCATTTGTACTGAGAGTTCCTGCTTGTACAGCGTCAATCAGCTCGCTATTAGTCGATGGACTACTGACAACATGGCGATGGTTGAGGGTCGTTAAGAGGGTGGTTAGTGGCATAATTTTAGTCGATGTGGTTAATGTAGTGTGGGTAATTTTTGATATACTGAGGCGATTGTGGAGAATAGAAGATAGAAAGTCGACATCATGGATGGAAAAACAAGACCGTCATCTTATTATCATATAAAAGTAAGCACAATAAAAGCCAAGCTCAATAGCAGACGGACACAATAAAAATTAAGTATATTAAAAGGTAAAACGGATGATGTTATATGTATGGTTTGTAATTGCCGGTGCGTTCGCAGGAGTCTGTGCTGGTTTGTTCGGTGTGGGCGGTGGCATGATTATCGTGCCAGCCTTAGTATGGATTTTCACCGCCTATCACTTTCCACCTGAGGTGGTTACTCATTTAGCGATTGGTACTTCTTTGGCGACCATTGTTGTCACCTCAATCAGCTCAATGACTGCGCACAATAAGCGTGGCGGCGTACGTTGGGATATCTGGCGTAAAATGGGAGTGGGTTTGGTGATCGGTAGTTTAATAGGGGCCGGTGTTGCTGAGTCGATTGATGGCCAAGCACTGAAAGCCATTATTGGTGGCGGAGCATTATTAGTAGCCATAAAAATGTTGTTCTTCTCTAATAAGGAACAGCTTGGCAAACCGCTGCCTTCTACTGGCGTACAATTTGGTGCCGGCACGGGTATTGGTTTGGCCTCGTCTATTTTCGGTATTGGCGGTGGTAGTTTGACGGTACCCTTTTTAAACTGGGCAGGGCTGACGATGAAGCAGTCGGTGGGTACCGCTGCTGCTTGTGGTTTACCTATTGCAATTGCCGGAGCGTTAGGGTTTGCCTGGTTTGGTCAAAATGTCGAAAACTTACCAGAGGGCACTATTGGCTTTGTGCATATTTCTGGATTTTTATGCATTTCGGTGATTAGCTTTATTATGGCAAAAGTCGGTGCGAAGCTTGCGTACAAATTGCCAGCTTTGATGCTCAAACGTGCCTTTGGGGTATTGTTGTTATTTGCTGGTGGGCAGTTGTTATTGAGTGGTATTGGGGTGTTGTAGCTTGGCCTGCTATAGATTTGAATTTGAGTAACAATGTGCTATTAAGTAATTTGTACAAGGATAAAAAGTATGCATAGAAATGATAGAAAATTTGTTATAGCATTAATTCTAACGACTGTTATTGCAATTGCTCTCTATTTCTTTTTAGGCCTTGTCGCCCAAAGCTATGCAAAAAACATAGCGGCATCTATTTCAGGCGAAATATCAAAATCTCCGTTTATAGTTATCGACTTATTAAAGGGCGGTGTTTGGCTGCTTTATGCCGCTGCCATACTTGTGCTCATATCAAAATGGTGGGCTAAGCGAGTAAAGACTTAATGGAAACTTTCTTATAAAGTGAAAATTTCATCACGGCTTTGATTGTGTCGGGTTTCATTTTATATTTTTATAACTTGGACCATAATGATACTAACATTACTCATTTACAACCAATCAAAACGAGATGTGATGCTAGGGAAAATGAGTTACATAACAAGATTAAAAGTTATATATCAGATTATACTCAAATCCTACAAACCCCAAAAATCTCCCAAAATTTCAGGTAGAATAGCCGCCTGTTTTTGCTAAGCTTATTGATACTTCATGCGTTTAAAATCTCTAAAATTAGCGGGCTTTAAGTCTTTTGCTAACGCTACTACCTTTACCTTTCCCCGCGGTATTACTGCTATTGTCGGGCCCAACGGCTGTGGCAAATCAAATGTGATTGATGCCATCCGTTGGGTATTGGGTGAAACCTCTGCTAAGCAATTGCGTGGCGGGGCGATGAGTGATGTTATTTTTGCTGGCACGCAAGATAAAGCAGCAAAAAGTGTCGCCAGTGTCGAACTGACTTTTGAGCATACCCAAGACGAGCAAATGGGTATTCGCCATGAGTTCAATCTCTATCAAGAGCTGTCTGTCCGCCGTCAGGTCAATTTGGAGGGGCGCTCAGATTACTTTATTAACGGCACGCGTTGTCGTCGCCGTGATGTGATTGATGTATTTTTGGGAACTGGCCTCGGCTCGCGCAGCTATGCAGTTATTGAGCAGGGCATGATAGGGCGTATTGTGGACTCCAACCCAATGCAGCTACGTGAATTTATTGAAGAGGCGGCAGGAGTATCTCGCTATCAAGCACGCCGTGATGAAACTCAAAAAAAGTTAGAAAAAACTAAAGACAATCTGGCGCGCCTATATGATGTGCAGAGTGAGCTGGAACGCCAACAAAAGACGCTATCTAAGCAAGCTGCCAGTGCCCAGCACCATGCTGAACTGGCCGAAACTCTGGCTGATATCAAGCAGCAGCTGGCTATTCAGCAATTATATCAAGCCAAACAGTCGCAGCAGCAGTATAAAGCTGAGCATGAGCGTAGCGTTAATACAGTGGCTAGGCTACAAGCCAATTATGATCAGCTCAAAACCCAGCAAGATAAACTCACTGCGCGTATTAACCAAGAGCAGTGGCTAAAAGACGATGCCCAAAGCGCGCACTATCAGCAGCAATTAAGCTATCAACACGCTGAGCACCAATTAAATGATGGGCAAGCGCAGCTTGACCAAATTAAGCAGCAACTTGCTGATTTAGAACAGCAACGAGAGCAAGCAATAGCTGAGATTAATGATCTAGAAATAGCACAAGCGCAGCAACAGACTGAGCTAGCAAAACTACGGCCACAGCTAGTCGAACTAACGGCTAAGCGCGACACAGATAAACGCGATGAGCAACCACTACAGCGCACTTGGTATGAGTCACAAAATAAGCTAACGCATCTACAAGATAGTGAGCGTCTGCTCGAGCAGCAGCAAGCACTCAATACCCAATCACAACACCGTTTGCAACTTAGTCAAGATAAATGGGCTCGCCGCCAACAGAATTGGCAAGACTTATGGGTACAGAGCCAACAGGCTACTCAATCTCAATCGTCCGAAACTACCGCGTTTAATAGCGATAATGTAGCATCAGGAAGTCAGACCACAAAGGCACAAATTGTTGATTTAGACAGTCAGCTACAGCAAATTAACCGGCAGCAAGACAGTGTTGAGGAACGACTGTCTGAGTTACAACCGCAAGAGCGTATGTTGCAGCAACGTTTGGCTGAGCAACAGCGTGCCCTTACGGAACACGAAAAACGCCATGCGCTATTAGCCGGTGAGTACGATGCCATTCACCAAGTATTGCATCCTAAACCTACTAACAATTCTCAGCAGCAAACCGCTAATGCAAACAGTGACTTAAACAGTGACTTAAACAGTGATTCAGACAGTAAGTTAAAAGGCAGCTTTAAAAGCAACGCGGAGGATAAAGTAGTCAGCGACTACCAACCGTTACCTATCACCACCCTGCGTGAGCAGATTGAGCTTAGCGCTCAAGGTCAGCAGTACGCGCATCTGCTAGATAGCTTATTGGCACTATGGCTCGATAGTCATGTGCTCTTACTAAGCCAACATAACGTTCATGATAATGCTCAACGAACAGCTAGTCTGTCGTCACAATTTAAGCGCTATTTGCCGGAGTTGCTGGCGTATCAAAACGGTCAGAAGCAACAGGATACATCTGAAAATTGTCATAGTCTATGGTTGCCCGTGGCTCATGCTGCCAATCAAAATGATAGCCGGAAAAATGATTTTATCGACACTTTACCAGGCCAGCTTAAAGATAACGTTTTTTCTTTATCGCAACTGATTGCGCAGCCTACATTGGCATTATGGCAGCAGTGTTATTTATATATTGCTCAACATGATAACAATACTGATTTTGAGAAAAATGCACAGCTGACTCTCATCTTGCAAGCGTTACCCTCATCAGCGCTATTATTAACCACTGATGGTTGGTTAATCAGCAGCAGTGGCACGATAAATCTCAGCAAATTTGTTGGTGCCCAGGATGAGCAGGCTGATAGCCAGAGCAACAGTCAATTTCTAACCCAGCGTCTGAATCAACGCCAGCGCTTAGAAAATTTAGCAACCTTGCTCGATGAGAGAGAGGCGCAGATAACAACGCAACAGCAAACGCTCAATCAAAACCAACGTGAGTATGATACGTTGGTCATCAGTCTTGAAGAAACTCGCGCTCAAGCTGACAATCTGATACGCAATCAATATCAATGCCAGCAGCAATTAACCACTCAGCAAGCCGCTCGTGACCGTCAACAGGCCGATGTACAACGTTTAAATTTTGATAAAACAGCACTTGCAGAAGAGTTGCAAGAGTTAGAGCATGAGCAAAAGTCTTTAGACCGCGAACAGCTGAGTATTGAACAAGATAGAAACGCGCTCATGCCTAAACTAGCAGAGGCGCGCGCGATCTGCCAGCAATTACAAGCTGATCACAACCAATTAAACCGAGTCCGTCAAATCGATACTGAGGCGTGGCAGGCATTACAGTTAAGCATCCAGCAAAGTGATATCCGCCTTGAGCATAGCGTCAGCAGTCTAGCGCGTGCGACTGATGTACAGGATAAGGCGATACAAAATCAGCAGACCTTGATAGCACGACTTAAGAGCGATCAACAACAGCTGCCAGCCTTGCAAGCCGCATTACAAACGGCACAGACAGCACGGGATCAACAGCAAGCATTACTAACCGAGCGTGAAATTATATTAACCGCACTTAAGCATGAATATAGTGAGCAACAGGCAGCGCTAGATACGTTGCAAACTGAGGTACAAGTCAAACAAAGCAAGCTGGCAAGTGACGCAACCGAATTAGCCTTAAGTGAAGCACGGTTAAATGACGCTAGTAACCGCGCCCACGAGAGCTTAGCGGAATACTATCAGCTTAGTAATAAGTCTAATAATAGTGGACAAACGCTGCAAACTATCAGTGTCTCAAGCTTATTAACTGACTTTATTACTCATGAGCGCCGCGTACGTCCGGATAAAATCGCTGATCTATATAATAAGCAAAACCAACTTGAGCAGCAGCTGAACAAAATTGGCGCAGTTAATTTAGCTGCGGTGGCTGAGCTGTCTGAAGTCAACCAACGCTTAGCGCCGCTGGCACAGCAAACTGAAGATATTGCCGCCAGCATGAATACCTTGACGAATGCGATCGCCTCTATTGATGAGACGACTAAGGCGCTATTTATGCAAACGCTTGAGGCGGTCAATATTGATCTCGCTGATTTATTTGCCAAAGTATTTGGTGGGGGTCATGCCAGCTTAACGCTCAACCTAGATGACATGCCGACTAACAGCTCTTCTGATAAAGATCAGTCAAAACCATATTCAGAGCAATGTTCAGAGCCATGTTCAGAGCAATGGCGCGCTGGACTTACTTTAATGGCACAACCAAAAGGCAAGCGTAACAGTCGGCTAGCGGTGTTGTCGGGCGGCGAGAAAACCTTAACCGCCCTCAGTTTGATTTTTGCTATTTTTAAGCAGCACCCAGCACCATTTTGCGTCCTTGATGAAGTGGATGCACCGCTCGATGACGCTAATGTTGCACGGTTTACCAGTCTCATTCATGAATTGGCAAACGATTTACAGTTTATATTTATCAGTCACAATAAGCTGGCCATGCAGATTGCCGACGAGCTTAAGGGCATCACCATGCCCAGTCCAGGGATTTCAACCTTGGTCAGTGTTTCCTTAGAAGAGGCCGCGCACTATATTGAGAGTTAGGATATTGAGAGTTAATGTTTAGCGCTTGGTATTAATAGCTCCTATCAAAAATTAACATTGAGCAATTATTGAATGCTGGCATTACCATTTAGAGTTGATAGCTGATAGTAAGTATCAAATAATGATATTGGGCGGACTATAAACCATCACAATATGGTGACGACTTCGGTCAGCCATGCTAGACTATTGCCGTTCATACCATCTTTTGTTTTTGTTATATATATTAGGATGTATTTCTCATGACCGCTATTCAGTTTATATTAATTGCCATTGCTGCGTTTATCGTGCTTGCAGGGTTGTTTATGGTCATTCGTAGCTTTAAGCGGCGCAAAAATGCTGAAGTGGCGGCGGTCAATTATGATAAGAATGGTATTCCCATTATTCCACGTCATGAGCGTAATATCGTCGATCAGCCAGATCTTGATGACACCGTTGCTGGCGAGACCACTATTGGCCCTAATCGTGATTATTTAAATGCGGTGATTGAAGACGAGCCATTGACTCATGCGCACACCAATGTCGATGCGCAATTGACAGCAGATCGCGGTGATGCCAGCCATGATATTGATATTGATATTGATAGCGATGAGGACTATAAACGCTGGCAAGATGAGCAGCAGATTGAAGATAATGCTGAGTTTGTGCATGTCGCTGACCAATTGCAAATGAAGGGTTACCAAGAGCCTGACGCCTTTTCTAGCCTAATGTCTGCCACTGACAACCTAATGCCATCGATCGATACTGTAGAAGAGCCGCGCTTTACCGACAACAGTCCGATACTCGACCACCACCTGCTAGAGCCAGTGGATCAAGCACAAAATGGTCCACTCATTAATGCCAAAGACAATATTAATATTACTATTTTACCGCATCAGTACCGCGATCGCCCATTAACGGTTATCCGTGGTCGTGACCTATTAGCGCTAATTGATAAATATGGCTTGCGCTTTGGGGCGATGAATATGTTTCATCGTTACGAGAAAAAGGATGGTACTGGTATGCTATGGTTTAGTATGATGGGTATCACGGATAGTGGCATCGCACCCTTTGATCCACACAGTGTGGCGACTAATAATTATAGCGGTATCGTGGTGTTTTTATCATTACCTCATCCGCAAGCATTGCTCAGTTTCGATAGTATGATGAGCATCGCCTATATGATGGCCAGTGACTTAAATGCGATGATGCTAGACGAAAGTAATGAACCGATCACTCCCGAATATAAGCAGCAGCTGCGTAATCAAGTTCGTGACTACGAAGGTTAGAGTGGTGCTCATTAGCAGCTAAATAGCCTAACAACCATAAACCAAATTTAAGTAAACTGTAGGTCTAAAGAAATAGGCTAACAAGTACAAATAACGTGATGTATGTTACGTTATTTGTATCTATCAATTATCACAATATCCTGCAAACTTGTTATGATATCGGCATCTTGAATCGTAAAGACGCCGACTATGACTGACTCACTCTTACCACCTGACTCGAAAAAAGCAACCTCTCAAGCAGTAACCTCTCAACCAGCCACTTCGCAATCAAGCAGCCCCCAAAATCCAGATTCGCAAAAGCCCATTGCTCAAAAGCTCATCGAAAACGACATTACCGATAGTGATGCCGTTATCGCACAAATGCGCGTATTTATTGATGCACTCAAAACTCATAACAACGCCTATTACGTGCTGGATAATCCGCTCTTAGAAGACAGTGAATACGACCAGTTGCGTCGAGAATTGTTGGAACTAGAACAGGCTTATCCGGATTTGATCCAGCCTGACAGTCCGATTAATCAGGTGGGTGATGCTCCATTATCTGCATTTACCCAAGTCACCCACGATATACAGATGCTATCGCTCGGTAATGTGTTTGAGTACGATGATTTGCGTGATTTTATGCGCCGGGTCAACGACCGTTTAAGTGTCGCTCAGCAGAACCCTGAATATGAAATGGAGCTAAAGCTTGATGGGCTAGCAGTGTCGCTAAAATATGTGCATGGCAAGTTTGTGCAAGCGGTCACGCGCGGCGATGGGCAAACAGGTGAGGACATCACTCAAAATGCCAAAACCATTCGGAATCTACCCTTATGGTTAGCTGCGGCGGCTGATATTGAGTTGCTAGAAGTGCGCGGTGAAGTGCTAATGCCTAAGGCAGGATTTGAGCGTCTGAATCGACTGGCACAGGAAAATGAAGATAAAACTTTTGCCAATCCACGCAATGCTGCTGCTGGTAGTTTACGTCAGCTTGATCCGGCGGTCGCGGCAAATCGTCCGCTAGCCTTCTATGGCTATTCGATTAATCAAGGTCTACCGGATACCATCGACACTCAATCAGCAGCCCTTGCTTGGTTGAAAGACATTGGTTTTACCGTTAGTGCAGTAGAAGTAGTACAGAACCCACGCGAGGCGCAAGCCTACTATGAGTCAGTGATTGAGGCACGCGCTGAGCTGCCGTTTGAGATTGATGGTACGGTGATTAAGGTTAATAGTTTGGCGCTCCAGCAGCAATTGGGCTTTTTATCACGTGAACCGCGCTGGGCAACTGCTTATAAATTCCCTGCCGAGACCGTCATGACCCGTTTACACTCCATTGAGTGGCAAGTTGGGCGTACCGGACAAATCACCCCAGTTGGTAAGTTAGAACCGGTAAAAGTCGGCGGCGTTACGGTCAGTAATGTCACCTTGCACAACTTTGGCGAGATTCAACGCCTCGATGTACGCGCAGGCGACATGGTTAGTGTCCACCGCGCTGGTGATGTTATTCCGAAAGTGACCCGTGTTTGGCAGGATCAGCGTCCAGCCGATAGCGAGCCAGTCACTTTACCGTCTACCTGCCCAGTCTGTGATTCTCCTGTGGTACTACCCGAAGATGAAGCATTGGCTCGGTGTACGGGTGGTCTGTTTTGCCCGGCCCAGCAGCAAGAAGCGCTGATTCATTTCGTTTCTCGGCGCGCGATGGATATCGATGGATTGGGTGAGCGCTGGCTTATTGGCTTTTTTAACCATGGGGTAGTCAAAACTGTCGCTGATATTTATCAGCTGCATAACCATCAAGAAGAACTCATTACCCTTGAGAAGCTGGGTGAAAAATCAGTACAAAAGATCATTGCTGCTATCGAAGCCAGCAAGCATACAACGTTGGCACGTTTCATTTATGCGCTTGGTATTCGCGGTGTGGGTGAAGGTACTGCCCAAAGCTTAGCGCAGCAATTCGGTGATCTGGATATCCTAATGGCCGCAGATATTGAAGCGCTATTGCTAACCCCTGATGTTGGAGCTATTACCGCTGAACTGGCTTATAAGTTCTTCCGTGCGCCCCATAATATCGAAGTCATTGCCGCGTTACGTGAGGCGGGCGTATATTGGGATAAGGTTGTGCAAAAATCATCTAGCGATCTACCACTTGATGGCCAGACCTGGGTTATCACTGGCGCGCTGGCAAGCATGGCACGTGATGAAGCCAAGGCCAAACTACAAGCATTGGGTGCCAAAGTCTCGGGTAGTATTTCTGCTAAAACTACGGCGCTACTGGCAGGTGAAAAGGCTGGGTCGAAGATGGCGAAGGCGGAGAAATTAGGCGTTAAGGTGGTGGGTGAAGAAGAGTTTTTGGCGATGGCTGGGGAGTAGACTTTCTCTTTCGTTGTTTAACATTGAATGCTAATTTTAAAAAGCTAATTTTATCTTTCTTGATCTATTTCTAATTATAAGCTCGATTGTCAAAGGAAATCTTGTTTAAGGGATTTTCTTTGACAACCTAATATTTCAATATAATTTCTTAATGGTCCTCAACCCACGCTACTAAACTCTCTATTCTGGCGACTCTCCATGCGGCTTAAGATCGCTTTTCTTACTATCTGGTTTGATGACGATAGGCAAGATAAGCCCTTTAGCAAAATCTTCGGCAAGCACATAATCATAGCTGCTGGCTTTGATATCTGACGTGGTATGAATAATAAGCTCAATATTTTCGCCATCGGTCAGCTCATGGGAAGTATAGCTACTATCGAGCTGGTCCAATACCTTCGATAGCCCTTCGTTACTGGCCATGCCTATGGTGATATTATGCTGAGCAACCGCACTATCAACCTTAAAGTAGTCCGCGTAGGAACGTACCGATTCGCTATCCAGTGGAAAAGGATATTCGTAGTTAGCAAGTTCGGCAGGGGTCTCACCACTTGCTACTGCTTGCCAGT
This sequence comes from Psychrobacter sp. PL15, assembly GCF_035984995.1. Classification (NCBI taxonomy): domain Bacteria; kingdom Pseudomonadati; phylum Pseudomonadota; class Gammaproteobacteria; order Moraxellales; family Moraxellaceae; genus Psychrobacter; species Psychrobacter sp. PL15. Next base: position 89,252 of record NZ_JAXCIB010000004.1, on the reverse strand, counting down.
CGATAGTATTTGTTACTGGGGCGGCTGGCGCGCTTGCAACCTCTGTAGCTGCATCTTGTTTCGCCACTTCAGAATTAGTGTTAGTAGGGTCTGCACTGTTATCGCAGCCCGCTAGCATTGCTATGCTAAATGCACTCAAAACCACCATACCTATTAGACGCTTCGCCATTGATACTTTCCCTTTTCTACTTTTATGATTGATAGAGTCAATCCAAAATAACACGAACACCAGGAAGCAGAGTGCCAGCTATACATCAGTATGGCGGGCAGAGTCGACGACGTAGGCGTCTTATAATGAGCAGGCTATAGCTATTAATGAGCTATTAATAACTTCTTACGGTAGCCGTTTATACAGTAACTAATATAGTCGATTCAATTTAAACAAGATACAATGCTACTGGAATGAATTTTTTGCAGCCTCTGCCACGCTTGCGAACAGCACGCAAGAAAAATTTATACCAGTGGCACATTGCTATACACAATTTTTTTTATTGTGAACTGACTATAAGCACCTTATATTACTGCTATTTTGACAGTTTTCCTCATACTTCTCTAGCTAAAACCATCAAAATTAATTATTTACCATCAAAATAGCCATAAAAAAACAGCCATCGCTTGATGACTGTTTGCATTAATAATATAGAGTGTTAGTTATTATAGTTTTTGGCAGTTGACTTGATATTCTTTACCGTTTGCCCATTTCATAGCCAATACCCCTTTATCACCAGTCATATGCCATGCATAAATAACTTCTGGATTAGATTGGTTGACATAGCTTGCCGTTTGACCGGTTACGCCACCATTTAAGGTAACTTGCTGTTGTTTCCAATTAACTTTAGGTAAGGTGGCAGTGATCATTGCTTGTTTTTTATTAATAGATTGTTTGGCCATAATTTGACCGTCATCGGCACAGGTATAACGCTCTGGCATCATACGGTCATAGGCTGTATTGGTCACACTTTCAGCAGCAGCGGGAGTATTTGGTAACGTAGGTGCAGTAGTCGCACAAGCGCTAAGTAAGGCCAGGGCTGGTAGGGCAGTAGCAAGTTTCATCATCGTGTTCATGGCTGTCTCCAAAAGTATAAAAATTATTATGTTATTCGTTTTGATAACGTATTAAGTATGCAGCGGCTATGGTAGCGAAAACCAAAGCTTGATAATGTTAGAAATTGTTCCATACCTGTGCTCTAGTTATCAGCTTGGTTACTGATAGTCAGTTCACAATAAAAGAGGGTCGTGTATAGCAATGTGCCACTGGTATAAATATTTTTTACGTGCCGACTGATAGCTGTCCTGCGCGGCATCACGGCCTTCTAAATTAGCGTTAAATGCTGGTATCAAACAGCCACGACCTTTGCCAATAAAGTCGCTACGTCTCATGCTCTTAAGTGCTTCAGGTAATAGCACTCAGTTTTTGGGATCATGATAGCGTAAGAAAGCGTTGTGTAGCGGGTCCTTATGTAGCGGATATTTATGGGTATGATACATAGTAGTGGCAGTCACCATAAGACTTGGATAAAATGCTTGAACTTGATCAGCTCGGTAGTCTTGGCTTTTGATCCAAAGCGCCAGGTTCATCATATTTTCATCTAAAAATAGGATTTTGTAAGAACAACATTATCTAGGAGTGAAAATGTCTAATCGAATGATAGCCTTTGCACTATTTTTTCTGATTCCACTATCAGCGAATGCTATAGACATGAACCTATCAAATGGGTTGATGACTGTATCTTATATTTTTTATATCGTAGTGCCAGTCCTGCTGGTTCATTTAATAGCGACTGTCTATTTTCACAACAAAGGCTATTACCGCAACAAATCTTTTACTACTAAACATCTGATAATCGCTATGTCAGTTCCTATAATGGGAATTGCTTTGCTCATCTTTGAATATTTGTCGAATATGAATAGGGCAGGCATGCACATTGGCACATTTTTATCCATTCTGTTCGTATATGGGTTCCTCTCTTTAGTTTTTGCTATTCCTTATCTTCTTTATCTTGCGGCTCCCGAGAAGTAGAAAAGTTATTCACTTTTCAATAACGATTGATATAGTTAATCCCGTTTAAAAACGACTCAAGGTTACTGAGCTATTGAAATGAATTTTTGTAGCCTCCGTCATGCTTGCGAACAGCACGCCAGAAAAATTTATATCAGTAGCGCCTTGCTATAAGAATATTCCTTTTATTGTGAACTGATTATAGCTATTAATCTAACAAAATCTTGGTACCACTTTTAGTAAAGTTCATCACAAATTGACTTTTAAAATTGCGCACATTGTTCTCATAAGTCAGCAAGCTGCGCGTGAACTGATGATAGTCGCTCATATTTCTAGCGTTGACCATCAACATAAAAGCAAAGTCGCCCGATACTTCATAGCAGCTCATCACTCGCGACTGCGCGTCCATTAAGCGCTCAAATCGATGCTGCATCGAGTTATTGGAGCGCTCCATCTCTATCATTACCACCACTGTTAGACCGTAGCCAACTTTATCAGGATTGACAATAGCCACTTGCTTGGTAATCACGCCATTATCTATCAGTGCTTGAATTCGGCGCTGAGCAGTGGCGATAGACACATGAGCGTGTTCCGCCACCGTTTTTAGTGGTAGTGTCGCATCGTCTTGTAGTAAGTTCAAAATGGCTTTATCAGTATTGTCTAAAAGCTGACTCATAAGCGTATGTCCTCTTAGATAAAATTTTTAATAAGGGCTGATATTCTCAATGAAAAAGTGCACAGTATCGAGAGAATATAGCTTTATTATCATAATAATTTAAAATTTAATAAATAAATCTATTAATACCCTATTTTTAGATAAATAAAATCATAATTAAGATAATATTGAGATATTTTTTCACTATATCCTTGTAAAATTAATCTTATCAGTTAACAAATATAAAATCAAAGCTGGTAATAGTCTCTTTTTATTTGTATCTCAATTTATGGTGCTCTATATGTCTACGTCAATCCTATCTAATATGGTAGCGTCCACTTTGTCACGGTGGTTATTACCTGCCATTTGGACGAGCGGTAGTCCGCAACAGCGTACTTTAATATTAGGGGTAGTGTTTGCTATCGTGTCCAATATTTTGTTTGGCGTGCTTTATGCCTACAGTAGTCTTCTTGCGCCCTTATCAGGTACACAAGTATTTATTTGGCGCATGCTAGCCATGTGGGCAGTATTGATAGGATATTTACTGCTCAGTGGTCGCCTAAACTTACATATTGATAAGCTACGAGCCTTACGTTCAGTCAAGCAGTGGGCATGGTTACTGCTACCGACACCGATATTTTTAAGTCAATTGTGGCTATTTATGTGGGCACCAGTCAATGGTCAAGGCGTACAGACTGCGATGGGATATTTTTTATTTCCCTTGATGATGGTGGTGTTCGGTTGTGTATTATTCGGTGAAAAGCTCAGCCGGCTACAATGGCTTGCGGTAGCATTTGCAGCGGTAGGGGTGGGCAGTGAAATTATTCGTACCCAAAGTGTATCCTGGGCGACCTTATGGGTGTGTGGTACCTATCCAATATATTATATCCTGCGACGCCTGCAAGGGATTGATGCCATCACTGGCATGCTGGTGGATTTGACTTTATTTGCCCCGTTTGCGCTTGGGTATTTGTATCTAATAGCGCCAAGCAATTTGACCATGGTGGCCGGTTCTGGATTCTTCATCATCATGTTGATAGGCCTTGGGGTACTGAGCGTACTGGCTATGAAAACCAATATTGATGCCAGTCAAATGCTGCCAGTCAACGTCTACGGTATGATGAGTTATTTAGAGCCCGCCTTGTTGTTTATTTTAGCAGTTACCATATTGGGCAACCCGTTTGAGTCGGCGATGATCTACAGCTATGGGTTGATTTGGTTAGGCATTGCCTTTTTAATTGCACATGGAGTCCGGCAACTACGCCGCTCTCGTAAAGAGGCAAGAACAGTTTTAAATAGTTAGGAAGTTAAACTACTAGAAAGTTAAACTATTAGAAAGTTAAATAGCCAAATACCTGAATGACCTGTATATAAATAAAAATGGCACCTAAACAAAAACAGCATCTAAATAGACAAAAAGCTTAGCGTTAAAACTATTCAGCCAAACTGATCAATTAAAAGACAATAAAAAAGGGACGATTCAATAAATAGCTTGAATCGTCCCTTTTGCCCCGCATTAACCAGGGTGATTTTAAATTAAAACCACTATAGTTAAAATACCTTAAAAACGCTTCGGTACTGCTGGTATACGCTTTTTGCAGCCTCTGTCTGCGTAGGCACAGCAAGCAAGAAAAACTTATGCCAGCAGTAGGTTATATATCGATATTACTTTTCATTAACTATATTCTAAAAACGGCTAGTCCAAATGCTGCTTAAAGCCGCGCTGCTTGTCACGTTCCCAATCACGATCCTTTAAGGTCTTGCGTTTGTCATGCTGCTTTTTACCTAATGCTAGCCCAATTTGGCATTTAACTAATGAGTTCTTCCAGTAGCAAGACAACGGTACGCAGGAATAACCTTTTTGATTGACCGCACCAAATAGCTTTTCGATTTCTCGGCGATTAAGCAGCAGCTTGCGCGTACGGATACTATCAGGACTGACATGCGTCGAGCTACTTAACAGCGGTTGAATATGTGACCCGAATAAAAAGGCTTCTCCGTTACGGAAAATGACATAGGCTTCGGTAATGGTCATTTTTCCGGCACGAATGGCTTTTACTTCCCAACCTTGTAATGCCACTCCTGCTTCAAAGGATTCTTCAATAAAGTATTCGTGGCGAGCCTTTTTGTTTGCACAGATTTGATTGTCAGGCTTTCTTGATTTTTTTGACATGGCTACCTCTTTCTAGACGTGGTGTCCTCGTCTGACCAGTTCCTCATCTTATCCTAAATCAACTACCAATCAGCTATGGTGTCAGACTCGCATAATGCACCTACTATTATAAAATGTAACTATTATCATAAGTTGGCGTACCATTTTCTCTCGTCTTGCTCATAACAGATTAATATTTGCTTTACTATATAGCCCAACCCAACTGTCGGGTTCGGACCATAAATACTAGATGAGTCGAACCGCCTATTGTAGCAAAGCCTACAGCGAAAATGTAAGTGGGCTGTTATAACAAATGTAGCGGCTGCGTTGCTATTAAAAATGTCACTAATATTAGCAATTTAGCATAAATAAATGAGCAACTTTGAGTATTTATGAGTAGTAGGCACAAGTTCTTGCTACTAAATTTCACAAGTAATGAAGGTCACTAAATAATATCGAGGGCCAATGGACAACTTTAAATGGTAGATAAGTGTTAAATTTAGACAAAATTTGCTAGCATAGTCGGTAATATTAACGACCAAATTAGCACCGCTATGAGCCTTCCTGCGACTTCTTCAAAATTGCATACCAAAATATTGTATCCTGGTACCTTTGACCCCATTACTAATGGTCATGTGGACTTAGTCACACGCGCGGTAAAGCTGTTTGATGAAGTGGTTATTGCTGTGGCTTCAGGCCACCACAAAAAGCCTTTATTTGACTTCGAAGAACGGGTAGCATTAGTAGAGACGGTATTTGCTGGCTTGCCGCAAGTATCAGTGATAGGTTTTGAAGGTCTGTTAGTAGATTTTATGCGTGAAAAAAATGCTACTGCTGTGCTACGTGGCTTACGGGCGATGTCCGACTTTGAGTATGAGTTTCAACTGGCCAATATGAACCGTGAGCTCGATGAAAATTTTGAAGCAGTATTTTTGACCCCATCTCAGAACTATTCATTTATATCTTCAACTATGATTCGCGAAATAGCCAGACTTGGCGGTGATGTCACTAAGTTTGTTCCTGATTGTGTTGCAGAAGCTTTCACCAACAAGCTAAATATTAAATAAAGTAAACGTTCAAGCACCCAAATTTTAAAGGTTAATGAGTACTAGCAACCGTTATGTGCTCAATCATTCAGTTGAGAAAACTCAGCTGTTAGTAGAATAATAAGGAGCAGTTTATGGCGCTGTTAATCACTGACGAATGCATCAATTGTGATGTGTGTGAGCCTGCTTGTCCAAATGATGCCATCTCAGAAGGGGATGATATTTATGTTATCGACCCCGACTTGTGCACCGAATGTGTCGGGCATTTTGACGAGCCGCAATGCGTCGTCATTTGTCCCATTGACTGCATTCCTCATGACCCCAATTATGTCGAAACACAGAGCGATTTGATGTCTAAATACAAGCGTATTACTGGTCAATAGCTCACTGTGCAATATCATCATTAAAAGCGAGCACTCGCCTCTAACCACCACTCATATTAATAGTGTTTTTAAAAATAAAAGCTCACTAGCAAGAGCCGTGTAAGTCCTATTTTTATAGGTTTGGCGCGTCTCATAATAGTAGTCTTTTTTTGGAATTGCTACAAAGCTGACATTTTAGGGATCACACTATGACTATCAATACAGACAGCTCAACAAGTGACTTCGACCACCAACATCTCTGGCATCCCTACGCTAGCTTGCCACCCACTTATCCCAATATCGTTATTGATCATGCTGATGGCATCTATATTGTCACTCAAGATGGCACGCGTCTGATTGATGGTATGTCGTCGTGGTGGGCAAGCGTGCATGGCTACAACCATCCAAAGCTAAATGCCGCTATTATTGAACAACTGGGCAAAATGGCGCATGTCATGTTCGGTGGTTTGACCCATCAACCAGCGATAGATTTAGGCAAAAAACTGCTGTCAATCGTTCCTGCTGGACTTGATGCGATCTTTTATGCTGATAGTGGCAGCATCGCGGTGGAAGTGGCACTTAAGATGGCGCTGCAGTATCAAGTTGCGGCTCAGCGGCCAAACAAGCGGCAATTTGCATCCACCCATTCAGGCTACTATGGTGATACTTGGCATGCGATGAGTGTCTGTGATCCGGTCGCGGGCATGCACAGTTTATATGGCAATCAATTGCCTATGCAGCATTTCGTGTCCGCACCGCCATTAGGCTTTGAGCGTACTTTGACGGACGATGAGCGCGATGAGTTAACCGTGTTTTTTGATAAGAACTGCCATCAGCTGGCAGGCTTTATTATCGAGCCAATTATTCAAGGCGCAGGTGGTATGCGCTTTTATAGTCCTGAGTATTTACAACTGTTGCGCCAATTGTGTGATCAGCATGACGTAGTACTGATTGCCGATGAAATCGCGACTGGCTTTGGTCGCAGTGGCAAGTTATTTGCGTGTGAGCATGCCGATATTAGCCCTGATATTATGACTATTGGTAAGGCGCTGACTGGTGGCTATATGACTTTTGCCGCGACCTTATGTACCCGCGCCATTGCTGAGACTATTAGCCAAAGTGATTATCCCGCATTGATGCATGGTCCTACCTTTATGGGCAATCCGCTAGCCTGTGCGGTCGCTTGTGCGTCGGTTGATTTGATAGTGTCTTATGATATTGAGTCGCGCACTGCACATATGCAAGCCTTTATGGAACAGCAACTCGTACCAGCTGCTAAGTTAGATGGCGTTAAAGAAGTACGCTGTTTGGGTGCAGTAGCAGTGATTGAGCTGGATGACGCGGTTGATATGCCTACTTTTCAGGCACTGCTATTAGCGCAAGGTATTTGGGTCAGACCCTTTGGCAAATTGGTTTATATCATGCCGCCATATATCATTACTGATAGCGAGCTTGCAACTTTATGCCAAGCCTTGTTAAAAGTCGTCAGCATTTATTTAGCGCAAACTTCGAACCCAGCTTTACACAGTGAAGCCTAACAATCGTTTTTGATTTTATTAGCTAGCAATTTTTTGTCATGAGGTCAGTTATGAGCGTGCTATTTATCTCCGGTATCGATACCGACATTGGCAAAACCTATGCTACTGGATTAATTGCTAAAGCATTATTGCAGCAAGGCATCAATGTTATTACCCAAAAGTTAGTACAAACAGGTGTGGCGATAGATCCAGATAGCGGCGAGATGGATATTGCTGATGATATCATCACTCATCGTACATTGATGGACATAGCGCTACAGCCATGTGACCTTGATTATACGACTTGCCCTTATCGTTATCAGAAGCCCGCGTCACCGCATTTATCGGCTAAGCTTGCTAACGAGGTTCTTCACCCCGAGGTCATTACCAATGGCACTCAGCGTTTGCAAGCGGATTATGAGGTGGTGCTACTAGAAGGGGCAGGCGGGTTACTGGTGCCGATAACTGCAGATTTATTAACCTTAGATTATATTGCCGCCCAAGGCTATCCTATCATTCTAGTCACCTCCGGTCGCTTGGGCAGTATCAATCATACCTTATTAAGTTTGGAAGCGATAAAATCACGGGGCCTAACCGTCCATAGCGTGATTTATAATCATATTCATGATGAAGATACCAGTACCAGCACAGATACCGAAATTGCTAACAGCACCATCGAGTTTTTGCACCACTATCTTCAGAAAAATTATCCAAATACGCATTGGCTACGTTTGGTAGTGCAAAAGGATGATGATCTTAATAATACCGATGTCGTTCTGCCCAAAAACTTTTTAAAATAATAATGACTTACATCTTATCTTTTAAAATATAGCGTAGCTGGCGGAGTTTTTTACAGCCTCTGTCACGCTTATTAACAGGAAGTAAGAACATTTTTGCTAGCTGAACGGTTCTAATGGCACCAGTGATTCACTTTAAACAGCCTATAAATTTCTTCAGTGTTTTTGACAATAAAAATAAGCCAAAAAGACTTCCCCAATCAACCAGTAGGTTTGTTATACTAGCGCGCTTGGTAGACTAGGCAATCGCCGCTGCACACTGGCAACAGATGAGCAGGGGAGGAAAGTCCGGGCTACATAGGGCAGCGTGCCAGCTAACGGCTGGGCAGGGTAACTTGACGACCAGTGCAGCAGAGAGTAGACCGCCTTTGGCTTATGTGAGTATCGCAAGATATTCATGTCATCGGTAAGGGTGAAAGGGTGCGGTAAGAGCGCACCGCGTGGCTGGCAACAGTTCACGGCATGGTAAACTCCACGCGTAGCAAGACCAAATAGGCATCGGCATGGCGCGGCCCGCGTTCGATGCGGGTAGGTTGCTTGAGCGTATTAGCGATGATACGCCTAGAGGAATGATTGTCCACGACAGAACCCGGCTTATCGGTTTACCAAACCTTTTTTTATCGTTTAAGTTATAAGCTTTCAAGCTAGACTATTTGAAACTTTAGGATTTTAAGCGTTAAAACGATAATAAGTGCGTATTGTTTTAACAAATGGCTTTATTTTTATTATAAAACCATTTATTTGCAAAAAAATTCTGCTTAAGGGTTGACGTCAGTCTCCTGCTTGGGCATAATACCGAGCCTTAAATGGCGATGTAGCTCAGCTGGTTAGAGCGCATGACTCATAATCGTGAGGTCAAGAGTTCAAGTCTCTTCATCGCCACCATTTATCTGTAGTTGTTCAAATTTAAAATTCCAATCCTCCGTGATTGGTTTTTTTTTGTCTGTTGAATAGTTAATGCTTAAGAACCTTGCTATTAATCGTTATTTAGCCATTGGTATCTCACCATTGGTATCTCATATAACCGCAGACTAAGTCCTCTTCATTGATAAGCTCAGCGATCCTCACTTATAAATCAAACGCTTGCTGATAAAATCGCCTTACTTTACAGTAGAAAACTGCTAGAATACCTGTATATGTTTGCGCGCAACGTTGAGTGACCTTATCGCCGATGGAACATTAATGCTGATTTATTAGGCCTCATGCCATCGAGTGCTAGCGCCATACTTGCGACCGCCGATATTATTAAATATTATTTTCAATAACTATCCCCTTATCCTCTATTTAGTAGGCGCTTTGTGACTGCATTAGCCAATATTCGTAACTTCTCTATCATTGCCCACATTGATCATGGCAAGTCGACCCTTGCTGATCGTTTTATTCAAATGTGCGGCGCGCTGCAAGATCGTGAAATGCAGGCGCAAGTACTCGACTCCATGGATATTGAGCGTGAGCGCGGCATCACCATCAAGGCGCAATCAGTAACCTTATTCTACGAACACCCCAATGGAGAGCGCTATCAGCTCAACTTTATTGATACTCCAGGGCACGTGGATTTTTCTTATGAAGTCTCGCGTTCATTAGCGGCTTGTGAAGGTGCCTTATTGGTGGTCGATGCGGCGCAGGGTGTGGAAGCACAATCCGTTGCTAACTGTTATACCGCAGTTGATCAAGGCTTGGAGGTAATGGCGGTCCTTAATAAGATCGACTTGCCACAAGTAGAGCCTGAACGTGTGATTCAAGAGATTGAAGATATCATTGGTATTGATGCCGTTGATGCGCCGCGCGTCTCCGCCAAATCTGGTCTGGGTGTTGATAAGTTACTGGAAGCCATAGTTGAATTTATTCCTGCACCAACAGGAGATCGTGAAGCGCCACTACAAGCGCTCATCATTGACTCCTGGTTCGATAATTACTTGGGCGTGGTGTCCTTAGTGCGTGTGCGCCAAGGTACAATAAAAAAAGGTGACAAACTTTATATCAAGTCAACCAAAGAAGCGCATCTGGTAGGCTCGATCGGGGTCTTTACCCCGAAGCCTTTAGATACGGGTATTTTGGAAGCGGGTGAAGTGGGTTTTATCATCGCTGGTATTAAAGATATTGCTGGTGCACCGGTTGGTGACACGATTACTCATGCTAAGACGCCTGATGTCGATCGTATTCCTGGGTTCAAACAGATCACCCCGCAGGTGTATGCGGGCATGTTCCCAGTAGAATCTACGGACTTTGAAAAGTTCCGTGAGGCACTACAGAAATTACAAATTAATGATGCGTCGTTATTTTTTGAGCCAGATACCTCAGACGCCCTTGGTTTTGGCTTTCGCTGCGGCTTCTTAGGTATGCTGCACATGGAGATCATCCAAGAGCGCCTAGAGCGTGAATACAACTTGGACTTGATCACTACTGCGCCATCAGTTATTTACGAGATCATGAAGAAAGATGGCACAATTATTTACGTTGATAACCCGTCAAGATTGCCTGAGCCAAATAATATTGAAGAGTTTCGTGAACCGATAGCCCGTTGTCAGATCTTGGTGCCGCAAGATTACTTGGGCAACGTCATGACTCTATGCATTGAACGCCGCGGTGTACAAGTCGATATGCGCTTTATGGGCAGACAAGTTCAGCTGATATTTGATATTCCAATGGGCGAGGTTGTGATGGATTTCTTTGATCGCCTAAAATCAGTCTCACGCGGCTTTGCCTCGCTTGATTATAATTTTGAGCGTTATCAAGCAGACAAATTAGTCAAAGTTGATGTGCTTATTAACGGTGATAAAGTGGATGCCTTAGCCATGATTGTTCATGAAGCACAATCTCGTTACCGTGGTAATGCGCTGGTTGGTAAGATGAAAGAGCTGATTCCAAGACAGATGTTTGACGTGGCGATTCAGGCTGCTATTGGTAGCCAAATCATCGGGCGTAGTACGGTTAAGGCCATGCGTAAAGACGTACTGGCCAAATGCTATGGTGGTGATGTTTCTCGTAAAAAGAAATTATTGTCTAAGCAAAAAGCCGGTAAAAAACGCATGAAACAAGTCGGTAATGTGGAGATTCCACAAGAAGCCTTCTTAGCGGTATTACAAGTAGATTAAATAATTGCTGTTTCAGTTGGTAATTAAGCACCTCAATAACGATTGAGACCAATCGCTATTGAGGCAATTAATTGCTGAAGGTAGTAAATAACCATTGCTAGTCTTATAAATGAAAACGGTCAGATAAGCAGCTCTCTAATAGGCAATCTAGTATGGATTTTGATTTTAATTTAATTTTAGTGCCGTTAACCCTAGGGTTAGGTCTGATTTGGCTATTAGATAAGTTAGCGTTCAAACAGCGGAAAACCCGCGGATTTGGTAAAGAGAGCATGTTGGTACGTTGGGCTTATGACTTTTTCCCGGTACTGGCAGTGGTATTAATAGTACGCTCATTTTTGATTGAGCCGTTTAATATCCCGTCATCATCTATGGTGCCAACCTTATATACTGGCGACTTTATTGCGGTCAATAAATATGCTTATGGTGTGCGTCTACCGCTCACCTATAATAAGGTATTGGATACGGGCTCGCCCGAGCATGGTGACGTGGTGGTATTCCGTTATCCTGAAAACCCGAGCATTTATTATATTAAGCGTTTGATCGGTCTGCCAGGTGATACGGTCACTTACGACCAAGGTCAATTAGCGATTAATGACGTGGCAGTAGACACCAAGTTAGTCAGTTTTGACGCCAATCCTGAACTGACGTCGCAATTGTATTCAGCTGGCAAGGTAGCACCAGGGCAAGTGCTGACTGAGAACGGTGCCATACAGATGGGACAGCAAGAAGAGGATGAGGCGCAATATTTTCAAGAAATACAAGGCGAGCACGATCACTTGGTTCGTTATTTACTCGATATGAACAGCTCACAATATGCCCCATTTTTGCAGCAGCAGTCGCCAGAAGTAATCAGTTCAGAAGGAAAAAAATGGCGTATTACTGTGCCTGAAGGTCAGTACTTTGTAATGGGTGATAACCGTGATCGTAGTGCTGATGGACGTTTTTGGGGCTTTGTTCCTGATGAAAATCTAGCAGGAAAAGCGGTTTATATCTGGATGCACAAGCCACCTGGTCTTAATCTGCCAACCTTTAGCCGCAATGGATCTATTGACTAAAGAGCTAAGTAGACGGGCGATTGTTTTTACGACATAGATCGTAGACGACCCTCTTATGAGCGCATAGTTTGTGCTAATATTGTTTTTATCACTATATAAAATTAAGACTCACTCATAAATTCGCTATCGCATCAGTGTCTATGTGAGTAGCTATTAACAGTGGTGATTTAACTAACGGTTAACAGGTGGTATACGGTGCAGCAGTTGTCTGGTTTGTCCTCTCAACGCGGTGCTAGTGTGACTAGCATGATCTTAATACTGGTTGTTATTGGTATTTCAGCTAAGTTAGCGATTGCAATTATACCCGCGCAGGTCAGCGATTATCAGCTGACCAAAACCTTGAGCTCGCAGCTTCAACAAGCCAATAGTAATAACGAGTCAGCCAAAGAGTTCGTCGAACGAGTCAATCGTCAGTTATCTATTAACGCGAATTACGATACTGATGCCAGAGACGTATTTACTTTCACTAATAAGAAAGTTGGTCAACTGGCTATTTATAAAAAATATGAAGAAACCAATACTCTTTTTGGCAATATTGATATCGTAAACCGCTTCGAAGGCGATGTTAATGCAACAGAGTAGTTAATATAGCCACAAACGGGTTTTTAACTTCTTGGTACTTATCAGCTTTTTCAGTTGCAAAATTCTGTATAGCTGTCTTATTAGAACATTCAAAAAGCCATGTACTATAAATATATTATGACTTTAATAACATCAATTAGTGAGACAAAAGGGATAACCACACGCCACGCATGAAACCAATTTCACAGCAGTATCAGGCGGTGCCTATGGCCCAAAAAAACAACGCACCTATGGACACTTTTATTGTCAGCTCAGACTTTATTCAACAGTTGGCAGTATTGACGCGCAAGCTAGGTTATACCTTTAAGGATCTCAGCTTACCGAAGTTAGCGCTGACCCATCGTTCATTTGACAGTAAAAAGAACTATGAGCGTTTAGAGTTTTTAGGGGATGCGCTATTAGGTATGATTGTTGGTGAGGCTCTGTATCACCGTTACCCTAGCCAAAATGAAGGGCGCTTGACTCGTATGCGTGCCACCTTGGTACGCCAAGAATCACTGGTAACCATTGCACAAAATCTAGAGCTGTCCAATCATTTGATTTTAGGTATCGGCGAGCGCAAAGGTGGGGGCCGCAATCGTGCTTCGATATTGGCCGATGCTGTGGAATCGCTGATTGGTGCTATCTATCTAGACAGTCAGGATATGGCTATTACTCGTACTTGCGTACTGTCGTGGTACGGTGATCTTATTGACAACGTCAACGATCAAAAAGCCCTCAAAGACGCCAAAAGTCGTTTGCAGGAATGGCTGCAATCTAAACAATTTGATTTGCCACATTATGAGCTAATGGAAACCCGTGGCAATGCCCCGTATCAAATATTTGTGGTGCGCTGTCAGGTAAATATTAGTAATTGTCCTGACATTACTGAGCTGGGTGAGAGTCGCCGTATTGCTGAGCAAAAAGCGGCGGAGCTGATGATTAATCAACTGCATAAGTTGCCAAATTCGGCCAAAAAACGTCCATAGCTTGAACGTGCATCATTTAGATAGCATTAAGCAATGCATAATGAATAATAAGTATTTCCAAAGTAATAACCGTCTCACTGTCTGTCATATATTTCGATAAAGAGAGTGCAACACAGTTGAGTGGCGTTTATAAAACCCGACAGGATTACCCTATGAGCAATCTTACTGATTTGCCATCTAACCATAAAGATAATGCCGATAATATGACTGAAAACACCAATGATACGACCAAAAATACAGACTTGAGCCCAGTTGCAGACACCACTAAAAGTACAGATGCTGTGGCTGATGAGAAGGCGGTTGAGACAGAAAATTCTAGGCTAAAAAATACTGATTCAATAAGTTCTAAGCTAAAAAGTACTGAAATGAAGAGAGTTGGTTCAGAAGGCGCTGACCCAGAAAGCACTGATTCAGAAAGTACTGATTTAGAAAGCAGTGACCTAGAAAGTGATACGGCGATTGAAGATTTCTTTGCACCAACGAAGCATACCCATCTTAACGATGGCTTTAAGGCTGGTTATGTCGCGATTGTCGGACGTCCAAACGTTGGTAAGTCGACGCTAATGAACCATATGTTGGGTCAAAAGCTATCTATTACCTCGCGTAAGCCGCAAACCACTCGTCACCGCATCCACGGTATTTTGTCTAATGACGAGATGCAAGCGGTGTTCGTTGATACCCCAGGTATCCATCGTAATGAAGTGCGTGCAATCAATGAGCGTATGAATAAAGCAGCCGTTTCGGCACTGGTTGATGTTGATTTGGTACTGTTTGTAGTAGATTCTGATCAGTGGCGTGATGATGATCTATTGGTTCTACAAAAGATTGGCAGTACTGATCTCAATGTGGTGCTAGTGATTAATAAAGCGGATACCTTAAAAGATAAAGGCACTCTGTTACCACTTATTGAGACGTTTAGTGACAGCTTTGATTTTGCTGATATCGTACCGGTTTCAGCATTGAAAAATCAAAATCTTGATCGTTTGCAGGAAGTCATTGCGTCGCATCTGCCAGTTGCGACCCCTATTTATGACACCGAACAAATCACTGATCGCTCTGAGCGTTTTTTAGCCAGCGAAATTATCCGCGAAAAAATCATGCGTAGTGCCGGTGATGAAGTACCTTACGACTTGACGGTTCAGATTGATGAATTTAAAGATGAGGCCGCGCACAACGATCCAAAAACAGGTCGTCCACGTAAAGCTTGTACCTTCATTGATGCGACTATTTACGTCGAACGTAGCGGCCAAAAAGCCATCGTTATCGGTGACAAAGGTCAGCGCATCAAGCAAGTGGGTATGGACGCGCGTAAGGACATGGAGCTGTTGTTCGGCAAAAAAATCATGTTGACCTTATGGGTAAAAATCAAGCGTGGCTGGTCTGATGACGAACGTGCGCTGACCAGCTTGGGTTATTAATCAAATACCTCGTCAAGCCCGTGATTGAGTGAGATACTTGCGCTCAGTTATAGCGCGTATTGAGGCTAGCGCTGAGGTAATCAACCATGCGTAATGAAGCATTAATCGGTTATTTATTACATCAGCGCCCGTATCAAGAAAAGCGTGCGCTTTATCACTTATTTTCCCAGCAGCATGGCATAATAAATGGTGTAGGTAAAAAAGGCGCACCACTGTTTGTACCATTACAACTGTTTGCCACTGGTAAACGTGATTTAAAAACTTTTAGTCAAATGAATATAGTGCCACTGGAACGTGATTTTGTGAGCGCTGAAACCCAACGTTACCAGCAGATTAGCGGTCAGCAGCAGTATGCGGCGTTATATCTCAACGAAATACTTTTGAAGTTACTACCTACCGAAGACCCCATGCCAGTACTCTGGCAATATTATCAAGACAGTTTACGGCAACTTAAGCAGCCATTAACCGCAGAAGAATTGCGTTTATGTTTACGGCAATTTGAGCAGCGCCTATTTACCGAGTTAGGCTTTGCATTAACGCTAGCGCATGATAATACGCTGTCTGTCATTGAGCCTGACTGTACTTATCAGTTCTTACCCGATGTAGGCTTGGTACCGATTGTACAAACGGATCATTTAGCCAACACGACAGTACAAGCGGTGTTTGAGGGCAGTGAGATATTGCTAATGGCGCAACTGGGGATATCTGCAACCACGCTCAGCGCATGGTCACGTTTACACCGTCAATTAATCGACCATTTACTCGACTATCAACCCCTACAAAGTCGCTTACTCTGGCAACAACAACAGCGCTATCAGTAAAGCAAAATAAATTTTATAAAAGCCTCTATCGCAGACAATCGTCAGTATGTTAATGGATCATCTTTATCAAAAGGGTTTTTTATGAACACTTCATCGCAACACTTACAACAGCCTTTATTGGGCGTCAATATAGATCATGTGGCGACCTTACGCCAAGTGCGCGGGGTCGATTACCCCAGTCCTTTGGCAGCAGCATTATTGTGCGAACAAGCAGGGGCCGATGGTATCACTATTCATCTACGTGAGGATCGCCGCCATATTCAAGATGCAGATGTTTATGATATTGCGCAGCAACTGACTACTCGATTAAACTTAGAAATGGCTGCGACTACTGAGATGCTAGCAATTGCCTGTGAGGTTAAGCCGTTTTGGGTATGTCTAGTACCCGAAAAACGTGCCGAGTTAACTACAGAAGGTGGGCTCGATGTTGTAGGGCAGATCACTTGGTTGACAGATTATATCAGCCAGTTGCATGCAGCAAACATAAAAGTATCTTTATTCATTGACCCAGATGAAGCCCAGATCGAAGCAGCAGTGGCCTGCCAGGCTGACGCTGTTGAACTACATACGGGTGCTTATGCAGAAATGGGCTTGGCCAGCAATACAGCTGGGCAGCGCGCTGAGCTACAGCGTATCGAGCACGCCGTAAGTCATGCACAGTTAGCAGATAATAAATTATTGATTAATGCAGGTCATGGATTGTCTCGCGATAACGTCCATGCCATCGCCCAGATTAAAGGTATTTATGAGCTTAATATTGGTCATGCGCTCATCGCTGATGCGGTCTTTGTAGGCTTAGCGCAGGCAGTAACGATGATGAAAGCCGCTATGTACCGTTAAGGATTAAGGGTTCAAACTTAAGCTCAACAACCAGTCGGGTGCATACTGCTGGGTTTATACTTAATGATGCCTGATTGGTTGAATGATATTTGATACATTGCTTGATTATAATTTGAGCTTGGGCAGTATTTAATATGGCCAAAAAACCCGCGTGGCTTACCACTATCGCCAGCAAACCTGACATAATCACGATTACCTGCACGTAGATGCAGTGTACCGTATCTAGGGCTTAATGTTAGTTCTACTAATAGCCCGTCAGTATCGGCATCAAAGTCTTGATTACTGTTGTTATCCATAAACAATAATAAGGCTCTATTGCTGTCTCTATCACACCGACCATTGCCGTCAGATAAACATACCAGTAAGTTTTTGCGTCTAATCAGACTCTCCGCTTTAGCCAATGCTAGGGTGTTTAGCATCCCGTACCTAATACGTTTGGCCTCCATGTGCGCCAGTTGCGTTAAGACAGCGGGAGTGGCGATTACGGCGATAATCGCTAAAATGGTTACCGTCACGATCAGCTCCACTAGATTAAAACCACCTTCGCTACAGGATATAAAGGAGGTGTTATAGTTGCTAGCTGATGGGCTTGGTTGAACGGCTTTAGAATCAACCATACCCACATTGTCAACTGGCGTTGAATGAATACGTTTACAGTTATTAAGAGCCAAAACAAAGGTAAATGCATGCTGGTTACTCGACGATACTTTATATAACATAGCCATAAGCGGTTGCTGCCTATATAAGTAGGGTGATAAGTAGGGTGATAAAAAGTAGGGTAATAAAACTGAGTAGTTTCGCTTGCCTGTGCAACACAACATTCAACACAACATTCAACACAACATTCAACATTCAACATAACATTTAACACAATATTCAGTCTTTTCTGCCACAAGTATTCCTGTGTTTTAAGTCGTCCTATATTCTTGAAAGATCCTCTTATCTAGTAAGACCGTTCAAGTTTTTGCTGCATTACTAGAACTATGTTGATTAATATGATATAAACAGATGATGTGCCCATTGTTGTCTATTGTCAAAAAATGTTTCAATTAGTGAATGCCGAGTATTAACAATAGAGAAAAAGGGACAACTGTATTAAACTAAGCGCAGATAATAGATACAGTTTGGTAGGTTATCTATTACAACTTAGCATTCAAAAGCCAAAATGTACAAACCCTGTTAGCCCTCAGTAAAATAAATATGTTATTGTTTTTTGTTTGCAACGCTCTCGTGTAATAATGTGTAGCTGACTAACGAAAAAAGTTGTAAACTGAATTGATAGTCGATAAGCTACTTCCTAATTGCTTTTGTTGTATAGTTATACACTTGTAAACGATGTCTGTTTTTGGTCATCTAGGAAGTGGTTGTGCTTAACGCATTACTCAAATCATCCTTTGGAGGAAGTCCATGAAATTGAATAAAATTGCCCTAGCTTTATTTGCCGTAACAGCTGCGCCACTAGCGGCCAACGCTGGCGTTACTGTTACTCCACTATTACTTGGTTATCATTACAGCGAAGGCGCTGATGATGATCAAGCTGACTTATTGAAAAATGGCTCCGACAGCTACTACAAAGAAGATGGCCTATACACTGGTGCGGCACTGGGTATTGAGCTGACCCCTTCTACTCAGTTCCAAGTAGAATATGGCGTATCAAATACAGACGCTATCGACCAAAACGGAAATGACAATTTCGACGCTGAACAAGAAATGATTTCTGGTAACTTCTTAATCGGTACTGAGCAGTTTACTGGCTATACTGATGGCAAATTTAAGCCATATATGCTGATTGGTGCTGGTCAGTCTAAACTTAAAATCGAAGATTCGACCGGTCTTGAAGTCGCAGAGACTACTGATACTATCGGTAACCTAGGTTTAGGTGCTATGTATCGTATCAATGATGCATTGAGCCTACGTGGTGAAGCCCGTGCGATTCATAACTTCGATAATAACTGGTGGGAAGGCATGGCCTTAGCCGGTCTAGAAGTTGTACTAGGTGGCCATTTAGCCCCAACAGTAGCAGTACCACCAATGGTAGAACCTATGCCTATGGTTGATACTGCACCAATTATCGTTGTTGAATCTGATCTTGATTCTGACGGTGATGGCGTACTTGACAGCATGGATGCGTGCCCAGGCACTCCAATGAATGTGGTTGTAGACGAACGTGGTTGCCCAGTAGCAGTAGACATTACTGACGAACTAAAAATGGAACTTCGTGTATTCTTTGATAACGATAAATCAGCTATCAAAAACCAATATCAGCCTGAAATCGCTAAAGTAGCAGAGAAGATGCGTGAGTATCCTAACTCTATCGCCCGCGTCGAAGGTCATGCTTCTAAAACTGGTCCATCAGCACGTTATAACCAACGTCTGTCTGAAGCCCGTGCCGTTGCTGTGAAATCTATGTTGACTAACGAATTTGGTATTGCACCAAACCGTCTATCAACAGTTGGTTACGGTTATGACCGTCCAATCGCGCCAAACGATACTGAAGAAGGTCGTGCTATGAACCGTCGTGTTTATGCCATCATCACTGGTGACAAAACGATGACTGTTGAGCAAACCAAAGACATGGTTATTCAGTAAGTAACTGCTTATCTTAAGTAAGCCTTATTAAGTAACAGATAACTAATAAAGTTACAAAAAAAGCTGCCCATTGGGTGGCTTTTTTTTGTTTGTGCTTGCATATAAATTAAGTTATTGCATAAATTTATGATGCAATAATGCTATACTAGCCGCCCAAACACTTTGTAAATTGACAGGGTGTACACTAGCATGGCTAACGGTACGATGGATGTATCGATATAGATGTTTACTTCTACTGTATTACTTACCCCAGCGCAATTATTGTGCAGGCGTTTAAGAGCAAAGTAAACTATCTGGCTGATCGATGATGACAGCTTATCCAGCGGCGCTTACTGCTACTACATTTTATTAAGACAAAACGAGCATTCTATATGGCGAACGACATTAAACATTTGCGTAATATCGCAATCATTGCCCACGTTGATCACGGTAAAACGACTTTGGTCGACAAGCTTTTACATCAATCTGGTACTTTTGGCGACCGTGCAAATGTTGCAGAACGTGCAATGGATTCAGGTGATATCGAGCAAGAGCGCGGCATTACTATTTTGGCTAAAAACACAGCCATCAGATGGACGGATAAATCCGACGATACCGAATATCGTATCAATATCGTAGATACCCCAGGTCACGCCGATTTTGGTGGTGAAGTTGAACGGGTCATGTCAATGGTTGACTGCGTACTTTTAGTGGTTGACGCCGTTGATGGCCCAATGCCACAAACCCGTTTTGTGACTCAAAAAGCATTTGAGCAAGGCCTGAAACCAATTGTTGTTATCAATAAAATTGACCGTCCAGGCGCCCGTCCTGATTGGGTAATGGATCAGATTTTTGATTTGTTTGATAACCTTGGCGCTAGTGATGAGCAGCTTGACTTCCCCGTTGTTTATGCCTCTGCATTGAATGGTGTTGCTGGTCTAGAAGCAGATAAGCTTGCTGATGACATGACGCCGTTATTCAAGACTATTGTTGATGTGGTTCAGGCGCCGCAGGTTGATGCAGATGCACCATTCCGTATGCAAATCTCAAGCATTGATTACAATAGCTTCGTTGGTGTTATCGGTATCGGTCGTATTCAGCGCGGTAAAGTTAAAACCAACACGCAAGTGACTGTGATAGGTAAAGACGGCAAAACGCGCAACGGTCGTATATTAAAAATTATGGGCTATCATGGTCTTGACCGTATTGATGTCGAAGACGCCCAAGCAGGTGATATTATCTGTATCACAGGTGTTGATGCGCTTAATATCTCTGATACTATATGTGATCCCAATAATGTTGAAGCTCTGCCAGCGTTGACTGTGGATGAGCCAACAGTATCGATGAACTTCCAGGTAAACAACTCACCATTCGCAGGTCGTGAAGGTAAGTTTGTGACCTCACGTAACATTCGCGAACGCCTAGAGCGTGAGTTAATTCATAACGTGGCATTGCGTGTAGAAGACACCGAGTCACCTGAGAAATTTAAAGTATCAGGCCGTGGTGAGCTACATCTGTCTGTGCTAATCGAAAACATGCGCCGCGAAGGCTATGAGCTTGGCGTATCAGGCCCAGAAGTTATCGTTAAAGAAGTGGATGGTAAACTACAAGAGCCGTACGAAAACGTTGTCTTTGATGTTGAAGAGCAGCATCAAGGTCCAATCATGGAGCAGGTCGGCTTGCGTAAAGGCGAGATGACTAACATGGTTCTCGACGGTAAAGGTCGTATGCGTATTGAAGCAACCATACCCGCTCGTGGTCTTATTGGCTTCCGCTCTGAGTTTCTGACTTTGACTTCAGGATCTGGTATCTTAACGTCAAGCTTCTCGCATTACGGACCACAAAAAATTGGTGATGTTGGCGGCCGTGCTAATGGTGTACTAGTCTCTATGGCTAAAGGGGTTTGCTTAGGATTCGCGTTATTCAACCTGCAAAAGCGTGGCAAGATGTTTGCTGAACCTCAGCTTGAAGTGTATGAAGGTATGATTGTTGGTCTGAACTCACGTAACGATGATATGGCTGTTAACCCAACAACTGCCAAACAGTTAACCAACGTTCGTGCTAGTGGTACTGATGAAGCCTTGACTCTAACGCCAGCGATTAAGTTTACCCTTGAGCAAGCGCTTGAATTCATTCAAGATGATGAGTTGGTTGAAGTAACGCCAAAATCTATCCGCCTACGTAAGCGCTACTTGACTGAAAGTGAGCGTAAGCGTCACGGTCGTAAGAAAGGTGCTTAATATTTATTCTCAATGAGAATTGATATTGAAACAAAAAAGGCTAACGTGATGTTAGCCTTTTTTTATGCTTGGAACATTCTGATTTAACTTCACCTCAGGTATTGAGGCATTCCTGCTCATAAATTGATAATAAATTATTAAGTCTTTGATTCTGTTATCAAGGAGAGCGTCTGGTTAAGGGGCGACTATTATTGTTAAAGTATGATTACAACTAAGGTGTCACTATCACATAGTCATTGGTATTAATCAAAATCTCTGAGGGACCATCGACGACAATACGCACGACATTATCATTGACCACTTGCGACTGCGACTTATAATAATTGTCTTCGGCAACGGTACAGCCCAAACAGCGTGCCATTGCATCCCACGGTTCAACGAATAGCTTTTGCTGCGCTTGATCTGCATTACCGCCAATCAGTGAAAAAGGCAAACTGACAAGATAAGCGGCTGTACCAGCAACAGCGGTCACCAGCTGTAGCGGTTTACCAGCTAGAGTATCAACGACCATGGTTCCGTATGAGGGGCCAAAATCAGTTTCATCAATTTCTATCGCTGCTAAGGCGGGTTGCATACTCGCCACAACGAAGCTCATGCTTGCGATCGCTGTAAGAAGCTTGTGCTTAGTTGTGCGTTGGGTATTGGCTGTAACAGACATGACGATATCCTAAAACTCGTAAGCAGCAGGGCTAATGGCTGCTATTTTTTATATAGAGGTGAGGGAGTAACGATTACTATTAAAGCAAGATGCGGGGTAATTAGCAACAACAATGCGTACGATACAGCAGGTGAGTCGATAAAGAATTCTGTGATAGACCAACTATAATCTCACTTGGTATTTAATCACTTGTTCTATATTTTTTCACTATAGCATTTAAGCTTGATAGACAAATTATACCAGTCGTATTAGAAATACAGTTGCCACTATAGGTTATGATTGTTTGTCTTGCCTTATTGAGTTGAGCTTATTTTATGGCACTAAACTTGTTTTAAAGGCTGGCAGGATGGGCAATAAACACTAGCACGTGCGTTCAGCTTGATGTTATCGAGTAGGGTATCGCAGTGCGGACAAGTCTCGCCATGCTTACCGTAGACATTCAGCGTTTGCTGAAAGTAACCTGTTTGACCACTCGCTACTGTGAAATCCCGCAGCGTTGAACCGCCAAGCTCTATCGCCTTTTTCAAGATAGTCTTGATGTGATCGACCAATATAACTATCTGATCGCACGACAGCTGATGGGCGGGTGTCGCGGGGTGAATACCTGCTAGGTATAAGCTTTCGGTCGCATAAATGTTGCCTACCCCAACCACGACTTGCTGCTCCATGATTACTGACTTAATGGCACGAGCTATAGGACGTTTGCTGGACTTATTAGTGGTCTTATCCTCTATTTCATTAGCAATTGGAGTGCGCTGAATCAAATGATATAAGTAGTCCGCGGTAAACTCCTCTGATAAAGGCTCAGGACCCAAATGATTCAGCAATTTATCACTATAGTCTGCATACCATAACACTGCACCAAAGCGTCTAGGGTCGTGGTAATGCAGTTGGGTGTGAGTGCCACTAGCATCGTTAAATATGATGATTAAATGGTCGTGTTTGCGCTTATCAGTGCCGCGAGCATGTTGCTGTAAGCTACCGGACATACCCAGATGAATCAATAGCTGCCGCGCTACTAAGGCAGTAGAAGGAGTATGGGTGTCAGCATTTTTTAGTGTGGGTGGTACAAAGTTCAATATCAAATACTTGGCCCGCCGCTTGACGCTTTGCAAAGTGTAATTGGCTACGCTATCCAAATCATCAGGCATCAACCAGCGTAATTTTGGCTGGAACACCTGGACGTCGATAACTTGCTGTCCTAATAAGGGCGCTAGGCTGGTTTTGGTGGTTTCAACTTCTGGTAATTCAGGCATAGTGGTTTTTTATGATCACTGTAGTATTAAAAGGACACATTATTAAAAAGACACATTATTAAAAGGACATATTATTAAAAGGACATATTGTTAAAACAATGTACTATTAAAAAAATATGTTACCTAAAGAATGTATCGCTTAAAGAAAGCGTTATTAAAAATATGAGTACTTGCTCGTAAGAGGCTGCAACGGATAGATTATCATGCAACAGCGCGGCGAGCATGTAAGATGCCATGCTGCTGTTCAAGTTTAGCTAATAGCTTAGACAAGTGCTCCAGCCCTGATACCTCGATATGAAATCTTAGAAAAGCAATATTATCATCGGTACTTAGGGTCTCAACCTGACGAATATTGACGTTTTCTTTATCGATAATTTGGGTCAAGTCACGCAATAGGCCTCGTCGATCATACGCTTCAATATGAATATCAACCGGCTGGTAACGACTAGATTGAGACTTCCAAGCCGCATCAATTTTACGCTCAGGCTCACGTTCAACTAAGCGCGTATATTCTGGGCAGCCGCGGTTATGGACACTGATACCGCGAGATAAGGTAATGTAGCCAGCAATAGGTTCGCCATTTACAGGGTGACAGCAGCCCGCTAAATTGATCTCAATGTTATCTAAACCATCGATACATATCTGGTAAGCATCAATTTTACTCGTGGTCTTAAGGTCAACGCTGGGTGAAAATACTTCTTGTTGTTTTTCAGGTTCTAAGTGTAGCTGACGAGAGATATGACCGGTAAGCTGGTTTAGACCGATCTCACCGGTAACCAAGCCGACCACGATATCATCAGTACTATTAACGTGAAAATACTGAAGATAGTCTTTTAAATCAATACTGCTAGGATGTATGGATAAGCGCTCAAGCTCTTTACTCAGCATCCGTCGACCAATTTCAATATTTTTATCGCGATCTTGCTTGTTAAACCATTGACGCAGCTTAGAGCGTGCGCGGTTAGTATGAATGTAACCCAGTGAGGCTACCAACCAATCACGATTAGGCTCACGTGAGGCCTTGGTAATGATTTCGACCTGCTCACCCGTTTTAAGCTGATAAGTCAGTGGCACATAGCGTTGATTGACCCGCGCAGCTTGGGCACGGTTGCCCACTTGCGTATGGACATAATAGGCAAAATCGAGAACAGTCGCCCCTCTAGGAAGCTCGGTAATATCGCCATCACGGCTAAAGATATAAATGCGTTCGAGCTCGTCAAAGTCAACAACTTGTTCTTCATCTTCGAGCTCAGTAAGCTCTATGCCATCGAGCTCCTCACCTGCTGCTAATGCGGTGCGCAGCTGATTGCGAGTTTCGTTATTGACAGATAATAATTGACGGAGTGAACTGATTCTTTGACTGAGGTAATTGTCTTTCTTGTTTTTTAGCCCCTCTTTGTAGTTGACATGGGCACACATGCCAAGCTCGGCTTCAAAATGCATTTCGTGAGTACGAATTTGTACTTCGAGCGATTTATTCTCAGCAATAACAGCGGTATGCAATGAGCGATAGCCATTGGATTTTGGATTGGTAATATAGTCATCGAATTGCTCAGGAATATAGCGCCATAAACCGTGTACCAAACCTAAAACGTGGTAACAGTCTGAAGGGTTGGTGACCAATATTCTTAGGGCACGAATGTCATAGAGTTGATCAAACGATAAGCCTTTAAGCTTCATTTTACGATAAATAGAATAGATATGCTTAACACGTCCTGAGACCTCACCGGTAATACCCGCCTCTATTAAAGCCTCATTTAGCCTGTCTTGGACGCGCTGAATATAAGATTCACGTTCGCTGCGTTTTTCAGATAATAACCTAGCAATCTCTTTATAGCGTTCAGGCGCGAGATAACGAAATGCTAGGTCTTCAAGCTCCCACTTGAGCTGCGCAATACCTAAACGGTGAGCCAGTGGGGCATAGATAGTCATCACTTCACGTGCGACCCGGTGTTGACGCTCAGTATTAGAAAAGGTCAATTCACGCATGGCAAAAGTACGTTCAGCCAGTTTAATGAGTACCACACGCACGTCATTGGTGACTGAGATGAGCATGCTATAAATATTTGATAACTGGTCACGCTGATTATTAACGAAGTGATCTTCCAAGCGTTTGTTACTTTCAATAATTTCAGACAGTTGACCCATTGCTAAGGCATCTTTAACCAAAGTAGAGATGTCAGTACCAAAGTTTTTCTCAATATCAGCCAAACTTATCATAGACTTACGGGCACTACGATAGAGCATTGCAGCGACTAGCGCATCTTCATCTTGATATAAATAAGTCAAGATATCCGTCATACCAATGCCAGTGATGTAGGCACCTGAGCGCTCGGACTCACTAGTATTCATACGGCTACGAATAAACTCACAAGCAGCATTGAGATTGGGTACCGACTCTTGCCCGATACGCTTAGCGACGTTCTCTAGCCAAACAGGAACATCGATGTTGGCATGATCTAAATCAACAGCCTTAAGCTCTTCTGAGAGCAGGGGAGCCTCGTCCAACAGTGTATTGTCTAAGTATTCGTCTGTCAGCTTTGAGTCGTGATTATGGTAAGCCTGTCGCGCTGAGCGATCAAAGGTAGTGTGTAATTTACGAGTAGTTAGCTGTTGCTTGATATCAAATGGTATCTGGGCATAGCTATTGGCAGACTGATGAGAGCGTTGACTGGCGACCAGCTGTGCTGCTAATGTCGCACTATCAGTTTGTGTGGTTTTGCCATCTTTTAGTGGTAATCCTTCACGAATCTTTACCATAGCCGAATCCTCTTAGCTATTTTTAAGTTATTTATGACCTCATTCGCTAGGTGCCTCCTCTGATTCGAATATTGATAAATTATCAGATACAAATCGACACAGCTGCTAAAAAATCCATTTTTCAGCAGCTGTCATAGAGATGAGTACTCAGTGTTTTTGAGGATATAAATGCCAGTGTCTACTACAGGTTTATTAAAAAATCTATAGACCAGTGGGCTATTATTATCTCACTTCAACACCGCAAATCAAGCCAAGCTCTGTAATGATAGTAATGTAGGTAAGCGTAACATAATAGCCGTGTAAATAATGAACTTTACCTTTTATCCAGATAAAAACCTATTACAGCGCTGCCGTAGTGACTCATGAAGTAAGACCAGTAAATACAGTCGATCTTAAGCGGGTACTTTTTCGAAACGTGCAATTGACTCAACGTGACCGGTATGACAGAACATGTCCATGACACCGGCGTGGGTCAAACGGTATCCTTGTTCAAGTAATGCCTTGGTATCACGTGCTAAAGTTGCTGGATTACACGAGACATAAACAATACGCTCAGCATTGAACTTAGGCAAATATTGCATAATATCCCAGGCCCCAGAGCGTGGTGGATCGATAAGTAGCGCATCAAACCCTTGGTTGGCCCACGGCTGATCGGTACAGTCTTGGGTTAAGTCTTGGCTATAAAATTCAGTATTATTGATGCCATTACGACGAGCGTTTTCAGCAGCACGTAGCGTCATGGCTTCGCTACCTTCGACTCCGATTACCGTACCAGATTCACCCACCAAGCGTGCCATTGGTAAACTGAAATTACCTAGACCACTGAATAAATCCAGTACGCGCTCGCCAGCTTTTAAGTCTAATAAATCACAAGCCAGCTTGGTCATCTGTCGATTAACAGACAGATTGACTTGAGTAAAATCGGTAGGAATAAATTCGTAAGTCAAATTATATTCTGGCAATTGATAATACAGACGACCAAATTGCTGGCTCATATCATCGGCGTCAGTCAGCGCAATGCGCTTGATACTGTCAACCCCTTTAGATTGTAAGTATAACTGCCAGTTGCGTGCAGCAAAAAAGACTTTTAGCTTATCCACATCACTGTCTGATAACGGCGATAAATTACGCACAATCAGCGCCACGGGCTGATCGCCATCAGGTAATTCTGGTAGATACTCACCCATGGCCAGCTCAAGCTGAGCGATTTGACTGCGGGCTTCAAGCGAGCTAATCAAGGCTTTTAAGTTCTCAATCTCAAAGCCAATACGCGGGTCTAAAATATGACATTCATTCAGCTCAGCCAAGAAGTTACTCGAACGCTCACGAAAGCCGACCAGTGCGGTTTCTTTTTTGGCAACATAGCGCACACCCAGTCGCGCCTTGGTACGATAACCCAGACGATCTCCAACCACTGGCGCCAGCCAAACATCTGGCTGAACATGGGCTTGGTGCTCTAACATTTCGGCCAGTACGGACTGCTTAAAATTAATTTGTGCATCTGGCTGCCAATGCTGTAAGTTGCAACCACCGCAAACCCCAAAGTGTGGGCAGGGCGCTACGGCGCGCTCTGGATTAGGATTGGCAGTGACGCTAAGCGCATCGCCCTCTTCAAAACTAGTGCGGCTATTGGTCAGTTTGACCAGCACGCTTTCACCCGGCAAAGCAAAGCTAACAAAGATCTTTTTGCCATGTTTGTCCAGTGCATGACCTTCCGCTTCACCCCAGCCATTACCATATACCGCAACGCCACGTCCATCATGCGATAAGCCGTCAATAGTAAAGGGTAGCGGCTCTGCTTCTTTTAGACGTTTGCGCGTTTTTGACGAGGGTTTGGACTTTTTCTTGTTGGGTGGAACCGTAATGTTTTTAGTGTCGCTAGCTGGTTGAGTCGTGTCATGTACGGTAGACGTCTTGGAATCGGTGGGTTGCATAAACCTGCCTTAACAATAAATGAGAAATAATAAAAAGGGCGATAAAAGTAGTATCAAATTGCAGTACTTATATTGCAGTACTTATAATGTGATTACTTATAATGTTAGTACTTATGGTGCAGGCGCTGAGGGTAATGAGGTCCAATCAGCGATAAATTCTTGGTGCCGTAAGCTACCATCCGCTTGAGTGAACCTAGCTATGTAATCGCGGCTGTGCTGCTGCCAGTCGTTAAAAGCTGGCGATGACAGCTGTCCGGTTAGGCGCAGCCAGCGCAGGTAAATCAGCCAGGTATTCATTACATCGGACTCGCAGTATATAGATAGCGTTTGCCAGTCATCATTGGCGACGAGATCGCCGACCATGCTGCCGTCAACATCAGTTTTACCCGGTAAACCATATAGACTGGCGACCACGTCCATTGCTTCACGCCGGCTAGCACCGTATTGGCTGAATCTGTCCATCAGATCAAGGTGTTTGGTTTGGAAACGGTTGACGTAATTGTCAAAACGCATGTTCTTAATACGCTCGCCTTCTTCAAACAGCCATGGTGCTGATAAATCGTATTGCATGGCGCGGTAGATGAGTACAGGAATATCGAACCCTGAACCATTCCAACTGATTAACTGTGGCAAGTTATCGATATCACCAAATGCTCGAAAAAACTTAGCCAGAATGTCTTTTTCACTAAACTTGTCTGCGCTCAAGGAAAACAAAGACAGCTGACCGTCCTTGATATACAGTGCAGAGATACAGACAATACGCTGAAGTGGTAGCCGCATGAAGTCGTGCCCCGCTTCTTGGATTCGGATCGCTTGTAGCGCGCTCATAGCATCAGCATCGTTCAGATCAGCCAATTGCGGATAGATACGCCGCGCGGCATCAGTGTCTGCTACCGTCTCAATATCAAAGACCAATGTGGGGTTGTAAGGTAAGGCGTGTGGCATAAATAATCCTGAGCTATCGTTCGTTACGCTGATTGAGCACTGTCGTTACTGCCGGTATCAAGAACAGCACCTTCAAAAATACTGTTCTCAAAAAATAGTATCATCAAGGCTATCATCGACATTATATAATCCAGTCGATAAATAACGATCACCGCGGTCGCAGACAATAAAGGCAATAACCGCATTAGGATTGGCTTTAGCAACCTGTATAGCAGCCCATGTAGCAGCGCCCGATGACACTCCGGCAAAAATACCTTCGTTTTTGGCCAATTTACGCATATAAACCTCAGCAGTATACTGATTAATATCCATAATTTCATCGACCAAATCTGCGTCATAGATACCCGGCATATAAGCTGCCGGCCAGCGGCGGATACCCGCGATTGATGCGTCTTCATCAGGCTGGAGACCGATAATTTTAACCGCTGGGTTTTGTTCTTTTAGATACTGAGATACCCCAGTAATCGTGCCTGTAGTGCCCATTGAACTAATAAAATGAGTAATCTTACCATTGGTTTGCTGCCATAACTCTGGACCGGTGGTTAAGTAATGTGCTCGTCTGTTATCAGGATTATTAAACTGGTCTAATACCACCCCTAAGCCATCAGCTTGCATCCTTAATGCTAAGTCCCGTGCTACTTCCATGCCTTCGTCGACTTCGATTAAGGTCGCACCATAGGCAACCATCGCATCTTTACGCTCTTGGGTGGAGTTGGTCGGCATCAACAGCGTTATTGGATAACCCCGCATGGCGGCTACCATCGCTAGTGCAATGCCAGTATTACCACTGGTCGCTTCAATCAGAGTATCGCCGGGCTTAATCTCGCCGCGCTGTTCTGCTTGATAGATCATATTAAAAGCAGCACGATCTTTAACAGAGCCGGCGGGGTTATTGCCTTCAAGCTTGGCTAAAAGTTGCGCCCCATTGCTGATCTGCTCTTGTTCTGGCAAACGATGTAATCTAGCTAATGGCGTCTGACCGACGCAATCAGCAAGATCAGCGACTTGAGTGATAAAGTTGGCGTTCGATGGGGTCGTAGACGACATAAGGCATCCTTGTTGATTTTTTAAATGACTGTTTGTTATATGACTGCTTAATACAACACTACTGCTACTTATTTATGCTGCAAATAAAAATTGGCTCATTATATCATTTTGTTTTCAGCTGCGCTTATCGCATCAAGGTTTATTGCTAAATAGACAACGCCCAAAGAAGAAGGTTTAAAAAATTTGGGTAATCAGGTTAGTTTGCGAAATTCACTATTATTCACTACTAATGGCACACCACTAATCGGTCTATAACGGTTCAAATATAAAAGTTAATATACGGGCTTGATAGCAAGTTATTAAACAAGCCACTTGATGTAAGACTAAGGAGGTCATTGTTCCTAAACTCTCAAATTTGCATGCTTATTTTTACTAGATTGCATTGGCAGCACTTACATTTATAAATACTGCTAACATGGTTTTAATATTTAACGAGTTATAATAATGTTCGATGAGGTGTATACAAGACCATTAAACATTTATTGAGGTCTCGTTCAGAGGTCTCATCGAATAGCTGATGACCATTATCTCAATAATGGCATACTTGTATAACATGAATACAAACAGCATATCTATTAGTGGTGCAAACTAGTAGTGCAAATAGTGGTGCAAACGTCAGCAGTAGCGCAAACGTCAGTGGAGTTCAAATTTAGCATGGCAAATAAAAAACGCTTTGATACCAGTAGCGCCTATGGTCAGTTGATTCTATTGGTGTTTTTGCCAATTTGTGTGCTGGCAGCGGTTGGTGGTATTTTAGTATTCCATGAGACCATGCGCGCTAGTGATTCCGAGCAAGAAGCTCTAGCAGAGGCATTTTTAATCCGCTATAAACCGACGGTTACTGAGCTTATTCCAGCATTGCTTGAGCAAGAGCGTCAACAGTCAAAAGCCAATGAGGAAAATGCTCAAAACATCGTTGACGGTATGGCAGCGGCCAGTCAAAAGGCACTTGAGAAGGGCTCAGCACCCGAGAACCTACCGTTATCACAAGTACACTCTGATAATTACATGGGTGCGCGCGGCGCCAGTCTAAGCAGTGCAATACTCTCAGAAGAAGAGTTAGGAGGCATACCGACCTTTGTACCATCCAGTACGGTCATCGTCGATGAGGGTTTAACCCGTACAAATGTTGCCCCAAGCGGAGCAATTGCCACTCTGGTATCGATTCGCGACAGGCTCAGCCGTATGCAGTCTGAGCAGCATGTGCAGCGTATTGCCATCATCAACGAGAACAACAATCAAGTATTGGCTACCGTAGGCTATGGTGTGAACGAGACCTGGCCTTCAATAGATGGGTCGCAGAGCTTCTTATCGCAACAAGCCACACCTATCGGTACGGCCTATGGCAGTTTGTTGGGCAATTTTGAAGGGCAAAAACTGTGGCTGTTGGTCGATATGGACAATGAGCCGCTCTATATCGCGCGCTACCGTATCGCGATGTCGTTGGTCATTACGGGTCTGCTCACTATTTTAATCTTATTGTTAAGCCTAAACATCTATGCCAAACGTTGGATTGCCCCCATTTATGAGCTGCGTTTGCAGCTGCAACGCACTCATGTTGATAATCTATATAAACCTGTTTTGGTTGAATCTGATGGTGAGCTGAATCTATTGCAGCAAGATTTGGTCAAGACGTTACGCCGCTTGCATGTTAGTTTTCAAGAGCTTACCGATCATGCAGAACAAACTGAAGATGACCTTCGTTTGGCTTTTGATGAGATGGAAATGCAAAACATCTCAATCCGCGACGCACGAGATGCCGCCATTTCTACCAGCCAAGCCAAGTCTGCGTTTTTGGCCAATATCAGCCATGAGCTGCGTACGCCTCTAAACAGTATTGATGGCTTTATCAATCTGCTGGCGCGTCATGGAGAGCTCAATCCTGAGCAAGACTTATATGTGCAAACGATCCGTAAGTCTTCAGCGCATTTGCTGGCCTTGGTTAATGACGTCTTAGACTTTTCAAAGATTGAGGCGGGCAAACTGGTCCTTGATCGCCATGAATTTGATTTGTATGACACTATCTATGATGTAGTCGATATGTTCTCGCCAGTAACCGCAGAAAAAGGCCTGCGAATGGCCGTGCTGTTTTATAACGATGTACCGATGCGTATCGTTGGTGATGCCCTACGTCTCAAGCAAGTATTGACTAATATTGTCGGTAATGCGATTAAGTTTACCGATATTGGTGACGTGGTAGTGCGGGTTAGTCTGGATGATCATCGAGACAATCATTTGATGATTAGCATTCAAGATAGCGGTAAAGGAATCTCGGACGCTGACCAAAAAATGTTGTTTCAAAGCTTTAGCCAAGGCGATCCTTCAATTACCCGCCAATATGGCGGTACAGGGCTAGGCCTAGTTATATCCAAGCAATTGACGCGGCTGATGGGCGGTGATATTGGCTTTTATGATAATGCCCAAGAAAACATCGCCAATCAAGGAGCGACCTTTTGGTTTCGGATGCCAGCGCATGTTGATGTGTTAGAAGCGGCTACTGGGCAGACTATTGCGTTGCCCGTTCTTGCACCACTTGCTAGTGACACTGATGAGTTTCACGTTTTAGTATGGATTAATCACACGGCTTCTAGACAGGTTCTTAAAGCCAGTTTGCAAAATTTACCTATCAAGCTGACTCAAGCCAACTCCTTACCGGGTGTGTTGGAATCCCTAAAAGAGCAGGGTAATTATTGGGATTGGGTGATTGTTGATGATGATACTCAAGATGACATGATGGCCTTGCTCAAACAAATTCGCCTACATTATCAAGGCAAGCTGGCGGTATTTGGTTATCAGGTTGCCGCTGATCAAGCACTGCTCAACCGCTATCATGCCAACATATTATATGAGCCTCTAGATAAGCGACAACTCTATGCCATGCTTGATACGCAAAAGCGCAGTGCACCAATCCAAGCACAAGAACCGCGCTGGAAAGGAATGACTGTACTGGCCGTTGATGATCACTTACCTAACTTATTAGTGCTAGATGCACTGCTCAGCGAGCTTGGGATTAAAGTCATCACCGCCAATAGCGGTTTTGATGCCATTGAACTAATCAGCAAGCAACATGCTAAAAATACAAAAATTGCCAAAACCAATCAGCAAAGTCTTTCAAGCAAAACCCAAGTTTCTAAGGCTGAAGCCCGTGCAAAAACCAGTAATACCTCGGCTAACTCTGTATCCACTACCGAAGAAAATATTGAATATAAAGTGAGTGCGGATGATGGTAATATCGACTTAATCTTTATGGATATTCAAATGCCGCGCATGTCAGGACGCGAGGCGGCCGAGCAAATTCGTAAAATTGAAGCGACGGACAATCGTATTCCAATCATTGCTCTGACCGCGCATGGCTTAGCGGATGAGCGCGATAAGCTAGTGGCCAGCGGTATTGATGACTATGTTGGTAAGCCTATTAGCCAACCGCAATTGCTACAAGTCCTACAAAAGTGGCTGGGACGCACGGGGACTCCTCAGCGCTTGACCACATTAGCCTCAGATGTCAAAGCGCAAACGGTCAATTCACCAGATAGTGTGACCCAAAGACCGTTATCCCCAAGTGTAGCGCCACTTATTACTAATATTAGTGGCGCTAGTGATGCTGATGCTGTTTTAACTTACGGGGGGGTGGTTGATTATGATATCCGTACCAAACCAGTAGACCTTCAAGCAGAGCAAAAAACAGCACGGCCATTGTCGCTCAAAAAGATTCGCGATGACTTTCTGCGTGACAGTCAGCCTCGTGATGATTACCGCCGCGAACCGCAGCGTACCACTCAGCCACGCTACGAAAACTTGCAATACCAAGAGCATCTACAAGCATCACTAACTGAATACGAGGGTCAACCGTCAAACCATCCGCTGACAGAAGACCACCTAAAAACCAATATTATTGATACGTTAGATATCTTAAACTGGCAAGATGCGCTGACTCGTTCAGCCAATAAACCTGACCTTGCGGCCAAGCTCATTATTATGATGCTAGATACTATCGTTGATGAAAAGAAGATATTAACCCAAGCCTGGGAAACGCGTGATCGCAGTACGCTGGCGCAAATTGCCCATCGCATCTTAGGGGGTAGTCGCTATACGGGTGTACCGCAATTGCGCCAGGCCAGCCAAAACTTAGAAGATAAGTGCTTATTAAATATCCAACATACGACCCCGGCACAGTTTGCTATGCTTGAGCCTTATTATGATGACTTGCTACTGGCGCTGACCAATTTACAACTGCTTGATCTGTCGCCCTATCCACAGTTAACGTATCATCGTCTCAGCGAAAACGACATGACTTGGAAAATGATTTGAGATGAGTGCTTATTTGAGATGTATAGTTAAAATACCTTAAAAACGCTACCGTGCTGCTGGTATGAATTTTTTGCAGCCTTTGTCATGATTGTGAACAGCAAGCAAAAAAATACATCGGTAGCATATTGTTATGAACGACTCTCTTTTATTTTGAACTGACCCTAGCTATCTTCATAATCATCACAATAGTGATCCTCATTTTACTATTTATTTTATTGACCTTGATGGTCGTTTTACCGTTATTAAGGAGTGTTATGCACGCTATCGCCGCCTATCAATATCAAACCCTACAAGTTAGTATGACCCAAGATATCTTGACCATCAGTTTAAATCGTCCACAGAAAAAAAACGCGATGAGTTTTGAGATGATGCATGAGCTGATTGCAGTTGCGGGGCGTATCTGCAAAGACAAAAAACTACGTGCAGTCATTATTAATGGTGCTGAAGGCACGTTTTGTGCGGGTGTCGATTTAAGTGACCTAAACCAACCCAAAAATCAAGCTTATGCATTATGGGAACTGGTTAAGCCGAGTCAAAGTTTGTTTCAGCGAGTCTGTCTGGTCTGGCGAGATCTGCCTATTCCAGTTATCGCTGTGTTAGAAGGGCATTGTATCGGTGCAGGCTTACAACTGGCGTTAGCGTGCGATGTGCGTATCAGTAGCCCTGATTGTAAGCTGTCTATTATGGAAGCGAAGTGGGGGCTAGTCCCTGATATGGGGTTAACCCAGTCAGCGCTTGGGGTTGTGCGCGTAGACGTATTAAAAGAGTTGGCCATGAGTGCCCGTACCATTGATGCACAGCAAGGTCAGAAATTAGGTCTTATCAGCCATTGTAGCGAATCACCATTACAGCACGCGCAACAGCTCGCTATTGAGTTTGCGCAGCGTTCCCCCGATGCAGTGCTAGCAAGTAAGCGTATTGTGAATGCCATGTATCAGCAAGCACCAACTACCTTATATAAAGAAAAAGCTTGGCAGTTAAAATTGATGCTAGGGCGTAACCGTAAACTTGCCGTAAAAAAGGCGAAGGCAGCGGGAACTCTATTTACAAAACGTCAGTTCCACTAATCTAAGTGCATCTAAAGATGTGAAACCGTAGCTTTTACGTAAATTCTACTTACCGAACTTCAGCTACTCGTTGAAATGCTAGCAGACAGTACGATATAACACTGTCTGCTATTGTACGTTCGCGTCTATGCGATGTTGCTTTATGACGCTCCTTTCTTATATTGCTTATAATTATATCAGCGAATAAAAACTAACAATAATAACCCTTATATAAAATGGTCTGAGACATGTCTGCTCCAAAATCTATCCCGCCCAATCAATCTTCTGCCCCCACTCGTGTACGTTCATCAGATCTACCAGTCGCCTGGATTATGATGCTAGGGCTCATTGTCGCCGTTGGGCCTTTATCTATCGATATGTATTTGCCAGCGCTACCAGAGATGGCCGCCAGCTTCGGCGTGCCGACTGCCTTTATTGCCAACTCTGTGCCTGCCTATTTTGTTGGTTTGGTATTTGGCCAGTTGTTTTATGGTCCATTGAGTGATCGTATTGGCCGTGTTAAACCTCTATATTTTGGTATGACCTTATATGTCATCGCCTCCATCCTTTGCGCGACCACTAATAATGAATATGTGCTGTTTGCGGGACGTACCCTGCAAGCACTGGGGGCATGTGTGGGGGCTGTCGTTACTCGCGCCGCGATTCGAGATCGCCTCACTGCTAGACAAACCGCAAAAGCGTTTTCTATTATGATACTGGTCATGGGCTTGGCACCAATATTAGCACCATCGCTTGGCGCATTATTCCTACGGTTCTTTAGCTGGCATTCTATATTCTGGTTTTTAGCGGCTTTTGGCACGCTCAATTTAATACTGACTAAGCTATTTTTCTTCGAAACCCTAACGGAAGAAAACCGCAATGTCCGCCCAGTTAAGGAAGTACTCAGTCAATATTGGGACTTGTTAAAAGATCCGACTTTTAATTACCCAGCGATTGGTGGCGGCTTGTTGATGGGCGCGATGTTTGTCTATATCAGTGCAGCCTCTGAGCTATTGATGGATAATTATGGTATTTCATCCACTCATTTTGGTTGGATTTTTGGGATGAATGCGGCAGGTTTTGTAGCTTTGACCCAGCTCAATCAATGGCTGACCAACCGTTTCCGTATTCTCAGCATATTGCGCTTTGGCGCTGCCATGCAAGTCGTTGCTTCGGCAGGGTTGTTTGTATTGGGTCTTATTTTCGGTAGTGATGCGTGGCTGCCCCTAGTATTAATCTGCATCTTCCTTTGTATCTCCGGTCTCGGTTTAACGCAGCCAAACGCGTCCGCTATTGCGCTGGCGTTTCAAAAACGCCGTGCTGGTATGGCCAGTGCGCTACAAGGCTCGCTGATGTTTTCGGTGGGTCTCTTTGGTGGTTTACTACTGAACCTATTTCCGGTCAATACAGTACTCAAAATTGGTATTACTATGTTTATGCTGATGAGTCTAGGCTGTTTCTTGATTTGGCGTATCGATCGTAATTTGAATCTTGATGATGCTGAGTAATGTAGAGGGTTTTACCCTTGCTCGCCGTATCCATATCAGACTCATGAGCAATAATAACACTGGCAGTACTTAAAGATTTTATGATAAAATACAGCCCAGCTATTTCTATAATCCGTTTTAGAACCTGTTCTAGAATCTGGTTTATAGTTTGATTTTGAACATTTAGTTGAAAGTTAAACGATAGCTCTTTTTTTAACCAACCAATGACACACACATCATGGTAAAAAATTGCTGGGTGTTCGGCGACTTGATTAATTTGCGACAGCACGGTATTAGGCTAGCAAAGCTTTTATCGCCAGCAGATGCGTATCGCTGAATAGGCAGTTTTTGTGATGTGGAGGCATAACCCAACACCAAGGAATTTTACATGGCTAATCAAAATCCAACTCAAATTGCAATGCGCGACTTACTACAAGCCGGCGCTCACTTTGGTCACCAAACACGTTTCTGGAACCCAAAAATGGGTCCATATATCTTTGGTGCGCGTAACAAAATTCATATTATTAACTTAGAGCACACCGTAAAAGCCTTCAATGAAGCGCTAAACTACGTAAACAATCTAGCTAGCAAGAAAAACAAAGTATTGTTCGTTGGTACTAAACGCGCAGCCAGTGGCGTTATCCGTGAACAAGCAGCTCGCGCTGGTATGCCTTATGTTGACCATCGCTGGTTAGGTGGCATGTTGACTAACTGGAAAACCCTACGTCAGTCAATCAATCGTCTAAAAGAGCTTGAAAAACAAGCAGAAGACGGTACTTTCGCTAAGTTAACCAAACGTGAAGCGCTAGAGCGTACCCGCGACATGGAAAAACTTGAGCGTTCATTGGGCGGTATCAAAGACATGGGCGGCCTACCTGACGCTATCTTCGTCGTTGACGTGGATCATGAAGCGATCGCAATTAAAGAAGCCAAAAATCTAGGTATCCCAGTTATTGGTATCGTTGATACTAACTCTAACCCAGATAACGTTGACTACATCATCCCAGCAAACGATGATGCTATCCGTGCCGTGACCCTATATGTCACTGCTATGGCTGATGCCATTATCGCTGGCAAAGAGTATGCACAAACTCAAGCAAGTGGTGGCGCTGACCAAGAACAGGCTGCAGAACAAGCGCCTGTTGCTGCTGAGCAAGAAGCACCAGCTACTGAAGAAGCACCAGCTGCTACCGAACAGTCAGCAGAAGCATCTGCCGTAAAAGCACCAGCAGAAGCACAAGCTGACCTATAGGCTTCAGCACCTAACGTCATAAACAAAAGGCTGACTTGATAATTTACTTATCAGCATCCATATAACGTTAGTAACAGCATAAAATCTCGGACAAGGCATGATGTAGTTTTACTCGTCATGCCTTGTTGTTGATGGATTAGCTATCAGTGATCGAGCCGCTAATGGACGAGTATTATCGTCTATAATAGCAAGCGCTATATCTATAGCGGTAGCTCTTCTAAATATCCGCTGACGATGAGCAATCTTATTAAGTTTACATCAACAATACGATCTCAAATAGAAGTTAAGCACTCCCATACATAACAATACTAAGGTAACTCTTATGACAGAAGTAAAAGTATCTGCCAAAATGGTAAAAGAATTGCGCGACCGTACTGGTCTTGGCATGATGGAATGTAAAAAAGCGTTAGAAGAATCAAACGGTGATGTCGAAACTGCCATTGATAACCTACGTAAGTCTGGCCAAGCAAAAGCGGCCAAAAAAGCCGGTAACATTGCTGCTGATGGCGCTATTATTATTGTTCAAGGCGAAAATAAAGCCTTCCTAGTAGAAGTTAACTGTCAAACTGACTTTGTCGCAAAAGACAATAGCTTCACTGCGTTTGCAGAAAAAGTAGCCAATATTGCATTAGAAAACAATACTACTGATGTTGCTGCTATCTCTGAATTGCCTTATGGCGATGGTCAAACCGTTGAAGAAGCTCGTGTCTCACTAGTACAAAAAATCGGTGAAAACATTCAGTTGCGTCGCGTTGAGACTCTCGAAGGCAATAATATCGCCGCGTACCGCCATGGTCTACGTATTGGTGTGGTCGTCTCTTTTGAAGGTGGTGGTGCAGACACTGGCAAAAACCTTGCCATGCATATCGCTGCATTCAACCCAGTTGCGGTAGATGACAACGACGTTGCTGCTGATGTCCTAGCACGCGAAAAAGACATCATCGAAGCCAAAGCAAAAGAATCTGGCAAGCCGGATAACATCGTTGAAAAAATGATTGAAGGTGGCCTACGTAAGTACCTAGACGAAGTTACTTTGCTACGTCAACCATACGTCATGGACAACGAGAAAAAAGTTGGCGACGTACTAAAAGCGGAAGGCGTAAAAGTGCTAGGCTTTAAACGTTTAGAAGTCGGCGAAGGCATTGAGAAAAAGCAAGAAGACTTCGCTGCTGAAGTTGCTGCTACTCAAGCATTAGCTAACCAGTAAGTTTTCAAGTCGTCTTTAAAGTAAGTGCTGATTAGGGTTTCTAATTGGGTACTTGTAGGTTTGCTTTATATTTAATGCTGTAATATAAGCGATGTGGCAAAAGTATAAAGTGACCAAACACAAAAAAGCCCGTTATTTATCTAACGGGCTTTTTTGTGTCTGCTGTTTACGCTGAGCTTTTAGCCATTAATATTAGCGTAAAGCGGCATAAGCTGAGTTGGCATAACTGGCACTACCACTATTGTTAATAGTCCCATAACTAACTGCCTGCATGCCATTATTAGTAGCGGTATTGCTGGCGCTTGTGGCGCGACTAGATAGCCCTGAGTCATTTTTGTACAAGCTATGATAGCGACTCATGACACTTTTGACGTAGTTGCGGGTCTCTTTAAAAGGGGGAATACCGTTATATTTGTCGACGTTACCTTCACCAGCGTTGTAACCAGCAATGGCAAACTCGACGTTATTATTAAAGCGGCGCATCAGCCAGGCGATATACTTGGCTGAACCCTCGATATTTTCGGCAGGATTCCAGGCATTGCTGACTTTAAAGCGACGTGCGGTCGCTGGCATTAATTGCATTAAGCCTTGTGCACCAACAGGAGAGCGAGCATTGGGATTGAATGAAGATTCAGTGTGCATCATGGCTTTCATCAGCCCAGGATCAACACCATGACGTTCTGCAGAGGTACGGATATAATCATCATAGGAATTACGGCTACCGCTTTTACTCGCGCTACTATTGCCATAATTATCATTGTTATAGCCGTTGCTGCTGCTATCGTAATTGTTTGAGTCTTTATAGTAGGTGACTTTTACTTTTTTAGTAAATTTATCAAAGTTGCCACTGGGGCTGACATTGGTGAGCAGTACTTGTCCTCCCTTGTCCTTATAAATATACATATTACCGGCCTGAGCAGTAACAGACAAAGTAGACAGGGCGACAGCAGTCAATAAGATAGGAGACAGCCAGCGGTAAAATAGGGGTGCAACAGTCATCATAGAGGTATCACTTTTTATCGAATAATAGCAAATCTCTTTGCCTACAGGCGCATTAATTTAGCCTTTAAAGCGGTTAGCGAGGCTATCTGGTTTTGATATACAAAACTGGCAAAACTCACGTCTAATAAGAAACCACTGACAATAAATACAAAAGA
The DNA here is from genome assembly GCF_035984995.1 of Psychrobacter sp. PL15. Taxonomy (NCBI): domain Bacteria; kingdom Pseudomonadati; phylum Pseudomonadota; class Gammaproteobacteria; order Moraxellales; family Moraxellaceae; genus Psychrobacter; species Psychrobacter sp. PL15. Next base: position 48,080 of record NZ_JAXCIB010000004.1, on the reverse strand, counting down.
TAATAGTTGTTCACTATACCATAAATTGTATTTTAGCCCCATCTGATTGCCTATAAATCTAGACCAGTTAACTTTTAACTGGTTAAAAAATTGATATAAATCAAAACCCTAACATTATCATCTCTGTAGTTTAGAGGGATACTGTACAGATTGATATTGTGTAAATGAGTATTATGTAGATAAATATTGTCAGTCCAGAATACTACCAACACAAGTCGGCGCAGCAGAGGCTACGCTTTATTATGGCTGACGAATCTGTGGCTGTAGGGGTTTTCTTAGAGGCCAGCAAAAATACTGGGTTGAATGGATTGATCAGGTAAGCGCGCTGATGAATATAGGTACCCAAACGGCGGTGACCAAGCCATTAACGGCCAAGCCAAAGGCGGCATAACGTCCAGCAGTATGGCTAATTTGCCATGCTTCTACTGTACCAAAAGCATGAGCGGCCAAACCTAAGGCCAAACCTTTGGCACGATCATCGTTGACCCCGTGGAATAAGAACCGAGCTAAAGTGCCGCCTATTAATCCTGAGACAATGATGATTAAGTTGGCCATAGCCAGTGGCGCTTGGATGAGGCTGGCGATACTCAGACCAATCGGTGTGGTCACTGAGCGGGTAGCAAACGCTAATATAGTGTCATTACTCAGTGAGAACAGATAAGCGAGCGACATCGGTAATAGGGCACCAATAACACTGGCTATTAACACGATTATCGACAGACGCTTTACTGGTAGGCCTTTGAAGTTCATCGCTGCCAGCGGTATGGCCAGCAGGACGGTCACATAGCCTAAAAGATGGTCAAATATCGGCTTAGCAACGTCGTAGTATTCATTATAGTCCCACTGTAGAATAAATAAAAATAACACAACCAGTGCGATGGCGGTGATTACCATCGGTAGCCCTGATAACTTTTTTGCTAAAACGCGAGCAGATACGTGCGCCGCCAACGTCACCAAGATAGCAGCAATAGTGGCAATGATAACATTATCAAAACTCATGATTGCCCCTTACGCTTAGTGTCAGTATCGACAGTATTACTAAGCCAACGATTAGAAAGTAACGCTAGGCCCCAAAGTGGTATTAGCGTACTAATTGCCATGGTTAGGATCACGCCCCATAGCTCGTCACCTAAGGCAAATAATAGCAAGCCTGCGCCAGCTGATACTGGTAAAAAGGCAAAACCACTGTCTACTAATAGTATATTACTGGCCCTGGTCAGCCAAATGGGTAAGCCTTTGACCATGCGCCAAGTTATTAATATTAAAAACATCGCTACCATGCCAACCACATTGGCAGCTTTTGCCATGCCTAATAATTGACAGATAACGACTGCTGATTCACGTACTAGGATTACCATAATCAGCGTTAAGATTACAGCTAGCCATACGGGCAGTTTGGATAAGGAGGTGGGCTTCATAAACAGTCCTTGCCAAGTTCATAATCAATAAGGCGATATTAATTTAATATTCTTAGTAACACAGGGTATACGTCATTGGCGCAGAAGACCATGTTTTAGACTATTATAATGACAATTAAACAGCTGTAATGAGCAGTCGGTAACGACTGTTATTGATTTTAATGGTGACCTTCAGCAGATTATATACATCATATATAAACGAACAAACCCGACCTGATAGCTAGAGGGTATTATGACGGTCAATGTTTTGATTGAGAAAAGATTGTTAATGCCAATCATTATAGCGTAAAGGGCCATCTGTAGTGGCTAAGCGCTAGCAAATACAGATGGCCCTTTATTTGGCTAAAGCAGTTATTTTTTGATTAATGACTGATAAATAAAGCAATTAGTCCTGCGGATCAGACAATGCTGATTTTGGCTCAGAATCAAGGCCAGCCACTGGTTCTTCTGCTAGATAACCGTCTTCAGTTAATAGCTCTTCAACTTCATCTGTCTCACTTTTTGCATTGTCATCTTTTTGTTCAAACGGTTCTAAAACCGGCAACAATAACGTTGCTTGTGCGAGAGGCAATACATCTAGTGGCGATAAGTCTGCTTGACCTAATAGCTGTCTGAGCCGGTCACTTGGCAAGCGAATGGTCAAACGCTCATGGCCGGTATCATCATAGCTCTCTTCTTGAATAACGCCCAGCTCGTACAAGGTGTTTTTGAACTGACCTGCATTATAAGGTAGGGTCAAATCAAAGGTGGTCAGCGTACCGGTAAGCAGTTGCTGCACGGCTAATGACAGCTCTTCCATGCCCAGATTGTCTTTAGAAGAGACATAAACACGATTAGGTTGACCCTCGCTTGCATAACCAATATGGGCGGGCTCATCCGTTAAATCAATCTTGTTATAGATGTTGAGTACTGGCACATTATTGTCAATTTCGGCCAACACATCTTTTACCGCTTGAATTTGCTCATGCATATCTTCACTGGCGGAATCGATGACATGTAGCAATAGATCTGCCTCTAGCGTTTCTTCCAAAGTTGCGTGAAAAGATTCGACCAGTTCATGCGGTAGGTGACGTACGAAACCGACGGTATCGACTAGTACCACTCGGCCAACACCTTGCCAATCTAAACGGCGTAAAGTGGGGTCTAAAGTCGCAAACAATTTATCTGCAGCATAGATATTCTCATCGACCAAACGATTAAACAGAGTAGACTTGCCCGCATTGGTATAACCCACTAGCGAGATAGTCGGTACGTCTGATTTTTGGCGTCTTGCCCGACCTTGAGCGCGCGTTTGTCTTACCTTATCAAGTTTGGATTTGAGTTGAATCACCCGTGTTTGCAGTAAGCGGCGGTCAGTCTCTAGTTGAGTCTCACCAGGACCGCGCAGGCCGATACCCCCTTTTTGACGTTCCAAATGCGTCCAACCACGTACCAAACGTGTCGATAAGTGATTGAGCTGCGCCAGCTCGACCTGCAGTTTACCTTCGTGAGTACGCGCACGCTGGGCAAAAATATCCAAAATCAGACCGGTGCGATCGAGTACTCGGCATTTAACCAAGGCTTCGAGGTTACGTTCTTGTGATGGCGATAAGCTATGGTTAAAAAGAACAATATCGGCATCGTGTTCCCGAACCAGTTCAGCGATTTCTTCCGCTTTACCACTACCAACAAAGTATCTGGCATCAGGTCTTGAGCGTGAGCCAGTTACTAGGGCCAAACGATCTGCCCCTGCCGAATCTGCCAATAATTCAAACTCGTTCAAATCATCAGGGTCTTGTATTTGACGAATGTCCAAATGTACTATAATGGCGCGTTCGCCACCTTTTTGTCTTCCAAAATATTCCAAAGAGTATCACCTATGTATAAAGTAAATAAATCGCTACTGTGAATGCATAAATTCCATTAAAATCTATTATAACAATAGCGTTCAGATGACCATCTATATGAGGTCCTATCACTTGATATTAAAGCGTATTGGCACAATTAGCGATGATTTTATGTTACAGCTCTGATTAGCAAATAGGCTGCTACTAAGTTTATCATCATTAAAATCAGATGTTCTGACGATAAAAAAGTATAAGCTAAGCCATGCCTACCTAAACAATAGGTAATAGCAATCTGTTAATCGTGACTGAGTGAACAAATAGTCACTGACTGACAGAATTTTGTTATACTTACCGCGTTTTTTTCGTTAAGATAGTGGCCTTCTAAACTGACAACTTTCTAAATGAAAGATTTTCTAAGACAGTAATTTTAAGTAACTCTTAGCCACAAATAAAACTTGTTTATGATTTAACGTCATAGGCAAAACAGCACAGTCATCCAATAACGAGGGACGCAGATGAGCCAATCTAAGCCAGGCTTTTCACTTAAAAAGCAATTAGGCCGCGGCAAACAAATTGCTGGCATGACCACCACTATTGCTGGCGGCATGCGCACCGCCCAGCGTATCGGCGCCTTTCGTCAGCCGCCACGTGAAAAGCTACCACGCTATATTCAGACCTTTTGCCGTAAAATGGCCGGCTCCTTTGGGGTCAAGATAGTTGAAGTCGAGCCTGTACCACAGCACCATGGTCTTTGGGTCTCTAACCACGTCTCATGGATGGATATTCCTGTGACTGGTAGTGTGAGTCCGGCGTTTTTCTTATCAAAGGCAGAGATTGGGGATTGGCCTATATTTGGTAAGCTGGTGCAAGCAGCAGGGACTTTATTCATTCAGCGCGGTTCTGGTGATGTAAGCGCGGTATCGACGCAACTTACTAGCTTTTTGAATGAAGGCTATTCGGTGATATTTTTCCCTGAAGCAACGACCTCAGATGGTACAAAGGTGAGACGGATTCATGGCACCCTGCTACAAGCGGCAATAGATGCTAGCGTACCTATTCAGCCGATAGTACTGTGCTACGTCAATAAGGATGGTACTTTAAGTAAAGAGTTACCTTATTATGGCAAACAGACGATGAAAGATAGCCTAAAACGGGTACTAGATAGTAAAAATGTGACTGCTTATGTGCTGCCACTTGCGCCATTAGATCCAAACGGTCATACAAAAAGTGAGCTGACCAATCTGCTACAGCAGCGTATGCAAGAAGGCCTAGTAGAGCTGCATGCACGCGTACTAACTAACACTGCCAGCTAATAAGGTATCAGCATCGGCTTTATAAGTCATACCCTTCCAACCATTCAGTCAATACTAAAAAAGCGCAAATTCTTATGATTTGCGCTTTTTTTATGTCAAGAATAAACTTTGAAAGTGGCAGTAGTGTAGGCCTATGGTGACGGGTTAGGATGCTGCATATGTACCGCTTCAATAGCCTCAAGTACGTCTGAGCTCAAGGTCAGACTGATACTGTCAATGTTAGATTGTAGTTGCTCGATACTGGTTGCACCAATAATGTTGCTAGTGACAAACGAGCGCGAATTAACAAAGGATAGCGCCATCTGTGCCATATCAAGCCCTGCGTCAGCAGCAATCTTGGCATACTGAACCGTAGCGGATTTTGCTTGCTCATTAGCGTAACGATCAAAGCGATCATATTCGGTTAGGCGGGCACCCGCTGGACGTTTACCATCTAGATATTTACCTGATAGCACCCCGAAGCCCAGTGGCGAGTAGGCCAGTAGACCAACATTCTCACGGTGCGATATTTCTGCTAATCCTACTTCATATAGACGGTTGAGTAAGCTGTACGGATTTTGAATAGTAATAGGCGCAATTAAATTATTCTTATCCGCTTCCCATAGATAACGCATGAGACCCCAAGCAGTGTCGTTCGATAGTCCATAAGAACGAATACGGCCTTTTTTGATTTCATCATTTAAAGCAGAGATAGTCTCCAAAAATGACGTTAAGTCTTCTAAAGGCTGTGTCGCCATATCTTCGTCATAACCCCGTTGACCAAAGAAGTTCGCTTTGCGTTCTGGCCAATGCAGCTGATAAATATCGATATAATCTGTTTGTAAACGCTGCAAATTATCATCAATCGCTGCGCTAATTTGTTTAGCGGTATAACGCGTTTGACCCCCACGTAAAAAACTCATCGGTGATATTTTGCTAGCTAAAATCACTTTATCGCGCTGTTTGGTCTTGCTAAACCAGGTACCCATAAAGCGCTCGGTATCGCCTTGCTTGTCTTTATCAGGTGGTGAAGGGTACATCTCAGCAGTATCCCAAAAGTTGACCCCTTCTGCCAGTGCCAAATCCATTTGCGCATGCGCTTGATCTTCGGTATTCTGCTGACCCCAAGTCATAGTGCCCAAGCAAATTTTAGAGACTTTTTCATCGATTTGTGGCAGTGTTTGATATTGCATGCGAGTGTCCTTTTTCGTTCTATTTACAAGTGTATTTTCATGGTGGTCGCTTAATAGTTATACGAGTTGTATACCCGTCACACCAGGCGGCGTTACTTTAAATATCTTAACTTTAAATAGCACTGATTGACCAGCAAGTGGGTGATTAAAATCAACTTCTACCTCATCGTCATCGATAGCAGTAATCGTACCAGGCAAGGTGTTTTTGCCCTTGTCTTCAAATTCTATCATCATACCAATTTCTGGATCGTCTGCGACCAGTGCAAATTTAGTACGGCTAAAATGCTGGATATTATCAGGATTCCAGTCGCCAAATGCCTGCTCAGGATCAAGATGGGCCGAACGTGTATCGCCAGCGCGCAAGTTCATTAGTACTTTCTCAAAACCGGGCAATAAGCTTTCGTCACCGATAGTCAGAGTCACTGGGGCATCACGGCTAAAGGTGGAGTCAACAATAGTACCGTTCTCGAGTGTTACTTCGAAATGCAGCTTAACGAGGCTGCCATAACTGATACGGGTGTCTTCATTAGGATTGATAAATTGAGATTCAGTCATAGTGGTCACATTATTTATTCAATAGGATTAGAGGGATCAACACGTTAAATAGTTTAGCATAATCCGTTGATTACACCCGATTATGTGGTTATCAGGATTAAAAATAGTTGAGAGTCTGCTCTTGGCTTTTTTTATGGGCAACTAAAAAGGCTATAATGATAGTCGATGACCGCTAATGATAAGAAAAGCAGGTAAGCATGAACACCAAACAACAGGGTATTATTAGCAAATGGCAAGCGGATAAAGGTTTTGGCTTTATTGAAACTGAAGATGGCGAGTCGGTGTTTTTTCATATTAGTGAGTTTAAAGCACCATGTCGTCCTGATGTCGGTGAGCAAGTGGTTTTTACTATCGGACAAGATAGTCAAGGGCGACTGCAGGCACGACAAGTACAACAGCTTGGCTTTATTCAGCAACAAATGGCGCAAAAGAATAAGCAAATCCGTCAACGCAACCAAAAACGAAGCGCGCAAGCGGACTTTGAAGCGGGGCAGAAAAAACGTTCATTTCTCGGTGTTGGCTTTTATGCGGTACTGATATTACTGGCAGTCACGAATAAACTGAGCTGGTTAGTAGTGGGCTGGTACGTAGTATTAGGACTAATCACTTATATGATGTATGCCAAAGACAAAGCCGCGGCGCAAAGTCGCGATTGGCGTACCCCTGAATCTACTTTGCATGTTTTAAGTGCGCTTGGTGGTTGGGTTGGGGCAATGGTCGCGCAGAATTACTTGCGCCATAAGTCACAAAAGCCTGAATTCCGAATGACTTATTATTTGACGGTGTTGATTAATTTGGCGGGGCTATTGGTGTTGTTAATCAAGGAGGATGGCTTGCCTTTTTGAGAGCCATTACTCCTATAATATTGCTTACTTTAGAGGACATTACTGTAAACTATCTACTTTTAAAGAGCATTTTATTAAATTATAGTATAGTCAATGAAAAGTAATATCGATACACAACCTACTGCTGGCATAAGTTTTTCTTGCTTGCTGTGCCTACGCAGACAGAGGCTGCAAAAAGCCTATACCAGCAGTACCGTCGCGTTTTTAAGGTATTTTAACTATACTTGAAATTTTTTCTTTAAGCCTTTTATTATAGGCAACTGTGCTGCTAATACCAAAACCCCGCCATAGCATTCTATAATGGGGTTTTTTTGGGACTAATTTTGGTTAATTAACGTTAGCTGTGTCGCTTCTTTTCCAAAAACAGCATATCAATGATAATTAATATCACCCCAATACTAATACCCATATCGGCAATATTAAAGATCGGATAATGCCAGTCGTTTTGATAGTGCACATGGATAAAGTCGATGACATGGCCATGCAATAAGCGGTCAATTAAATTACCTACTGCACCGCCAAGAACCAGTGCTAGACCAGTAGATAACAGTTTGGCTTGGCGCGGGGCTTTGATGAGATAACCGATCAAAAATATGGACATAACCAGTGCTAGACCCGAAAAAAACCACTTTTGCCAGCCGCCTGCATCCGCTAAAAAGCTAAATGCTGCGCCATAGTTGTAGGCAAGCGTCCAGTTAAGAATGGGCTCAATAACCGGCACGGGCTCATTGAAGGTTAGGTTGGTCTCAGCCAACCATTTTGTCCATTGATCCAGGATCAACACCACTAATGACAATAGATACCACATAAAAGCTTTACTGCCATTAGCAATCATCTTTGGGGTCTTAACCAAGCGACTCATAGGAGTCATCGAATTGCCGGTAGTAACATGGACAGCAGTAGGCGCATGTGGTTTAGCACTATTATCGTCGTCAAGTGGCTCGTGTTCGCTAGGCTTGGGTGTATCAGACGAATTAGGCATAATGGCGTACCTCGCCTTTACCACTAACGTTAGTCACGCAGCGCGCGCACAGCTCAGGATGAGCAGAATCTACGCCGATATCATCACGCACATGCCAGCAACGAACACATTTAGTACCCTCGGCAGCGCTGATTGTCACCGTTAAGCTTTTCAACTCATCTGCACTATCTGTATTATTATCTGTTTCAGCATCAGCAGGCGCTTCACCCATTGGCTTCAATGTGGCGCTACTGGTAATCAAGACAAACCGTAGCTCTTCACCAAGCTTGGCTAAGCTATCGAACATGGCCCCACCAGCGTATAAAATTGCGTCAGCGGACAAGTTAGCGTTTATTAATTTGTCGCTACGGGCGGTTTCGATATGCTTATTGACCATATCTTTGGCTACCATGATGCGCTGCCAATCGTCGCTGCTAATGGCACTGAGTTCAAACTCAGGGAATTCATACCAGGTTTGGGTAAATACAAAACCATTCGCTGAATTTGCTTCGGTACCGTGTAGCACTTCCCATGCTTCTTGTGCGGTAAAAGATAGAATCGGGGTAATCCAACGAATCAACGCTTGAGCAATATGATAAATAGCTGTTTGCGCGGAACGGCGTGGTTGGCCATTTGCTTGAGTGGTGTACTGACGATCTTTAATGATATCTAAGTAGAAGCTACCCAAGTCTTGTGAACAAAACGCGGTAATAAGCTGAGTCACTTGATGAAAGTCCATCGCGTCATAAGCATTAATAATTTCTGCTTGTACCGTTTGCGCACGCTCGATAATGAACTTATCGAGACTAACCAATTCATTAATATCGACACTATCAATAGCGGGATCGAAGTCATCGGTATTGGCCAATAAAAAGCGCAAGGTATTACGGATACGACGATACATATCAATCGCACCTTTGAATGCAGTTTTGCCGGCATTCATCTCATAGCGATAGTCATTAGAGGCAATCCATAAGCGCAGCATGTCTGCACCAGTTTTGTTGATCTCTTCTTGCGGCGTGATAATATTGCCGAGTGATTTACTCATCTTACGGCCATTTTCATCAACCACAAAACCATGGGTCAATACTTGCTTAAAGGGTGGACGCTCGTACATCGCTTCAGAAGTGAGCAATGACGTCTGGAACCAACCGCGATGCTGATCTGAGCCTTCAAGGTAAATATCAGCAGGGTTGGTTAGCTCGTCGCGCTGCTCAAGTACTGTAAAGTGAGTCGTTCCTGAATCAAACCAGACGTCTAGCGTATCGGTGGCTTTATCATAATCAGCAGCGTCCTCTCCCAAAAAGTCTTCACAGCTGGCGTCAAACCAGGCCTCCACGCCACCTTTAGCAATTCTTTGTGCCGCAACTTCCATTAGCTCCAAGGTGTTTGGATGCAGCTCACCGGTTTCTTTATGAGTAAAGAATGCAATCGGTACGCCCCAAGTACGCTGGCGTGAGATACACCAGTCTGGACGACCGTTTAACATAGATTCGATACGACTTTGTCCCCAGGCAGGGGTCCATTTCACTGATGGCACATCTGCAAGCGCTCGCTCACGTAATCCATTGGTTTCCATATTAATGAACCACTGCGGGGTCGCCCGAAAGATAATCGGTGATTTATGACGCCAGCAATGCGGATAGCTGTGTTCAATTTTGGTGTGACTAAGGAGATGACCATTTTCATGCAAGGCAGCAATGATCTGCGGGTTGGCTTTATAGATATGCTCGCCGGCGAATACTGCTGCCGTACTTAAATAAACGCCAGTACCACTGACTGGGTTTTCAACCGGCAAGTCGTATTTAAGACCGACAATATAATCGTCTAAACCATGACCAGGGGCGGTATGGACTAGACCTGTACCACTATCGGTAGTCACGTGATCGCCTAAAATTAGCGGGATTTGACGGTCCTTGATAAGTGGGTGCTGGGCGTGTAGACCCTCTAGCTCAAGGCCTGATACCGTTGCGAGTATTCCTTGATTGCTTAGACTTAGTTCAGCTAAGGCAGTATCAATCAAGTCGGTTGCTAATAGTAAGTTGCCTTTTTCAGTAGCGACCACGCTATAGTCATGCTCAGGATGTACGGCAATAGCTTGGTTGGCAGGCAAGGTCCAAGGCGTGGTGGTCCAAATCGCTGCAGCAATACCGTCTGTTAGTTCAGCAAATGCAGCAACTTCATTGCTATCTAACACGTCAAAGCTGACATAAATGGCATCGGACACCTTGTCCTGATATTCCACTTCCGCTTCCGCCAAGGCTGAACTACAGTCCAAGCACCAGTTTACTGGCTTCATACCACGGGTGACGTGACCATTGTCATAAATTTTAGCCAGCGCGCGTACGATATTGGCTTCTTGCGCGAAGTTCATGGTTAGATAAGGATTATCCCAGTCACCAAAAATGCCCAAGCGCTTAAAGTCTGCTTTTTGTAGCTCTACTTGGCTACTGGCATACTCACGGCAAAGGCCACGAAACTCTGTTGCCGAGACTTTTTGACCCACTTTACCGACTTTCGCTTCGACCTTTTGTTCAATAGGCAGACCATGACAGTCCCAACCTGGAACATAAGGCGCATCAAATCCTGATAAAGTTTTTGACTTTACAATAATGTCTTTAAGGACTTTATTAACCGCATGGCCCAAGTGAATCTGACCATTAGCGTACGGAGGACCGTCGTGCAGCGTATATTTAGGCGCACCATCTCGTGCTTGGCGAATTTTGCCATAGACGTCATCCGCTTCCCATGCATTCAGCCAGTCCGGCTCGCGTTTGGCTAGATTGGCTCGCATTGGAAAGGAGGTGTCAGCGAGGTTTAGAGTATCTTTATAGTCGATAGATTCGGTCATAGTCGGCGTCTTTGTCTTTATTTATACAATGGAAAGATAATGGTTAGGGTTTGATAGGTTAAATGGTGACTCATGAACCAGTGGGCATGATCAGCAAAATCAAAGCCACCCATTATAGGATAAATAATTAACTAAAAATAGGGGACATGATACTCAGAATTAAGCGATTGCTAGGCAATCAGCATTTGGTGCAAAGGATGTGCACTGGCTTGGCGTTAGCTCTTTGTCTAGGCGTTGGTATTGTTGATGTTTTCTGTTATATCGAGATGTGTGCGGTCTGCTATGGCACATCAAGGAAGCTCGCGAATGTATGGACGGGCGCTGGTATTAATGCTATCAGTCCTTTTTAGCTATCAGTCCTTTTTAAAACCGCCTAAAAGTCACTGTCGAGCGAATCAAAAAGGCCATTACTCTCAGACAAAAAGTGCTTTTTAATCGTTCAGTCTGAGGTGATGGTCAGCTGTTCTGCTAGGGTAAAGAATGGGGTCGCAGAACGCTGAAAATCAAGACCACTCTCTAAATGATTCAAATGCTGATCAATCAATAAGATAAAGCGTTCTTCATCGTGTGCCTCAAGCGCCTGTACGATACCCAGATGTTCATCTTCGGCGCAGTTAGAAGAGCCAACCTTGTTGTATAGTCCAATGATCAAGGTAGTACGCAGCGTCAGTTCGCTCAAGAATCGTTCCAGAACCTGATTGTCAGCAATTTTAGCCAGATGCATATGAAATATGCGTGATAGGCGCAGCTCTGCTGGTTTATCGCCTTGCGCGCGCGCGTTAGCCTCAGCGGTGATGGTATCACGCATATCAGAGAGGTCTTGTAGGCAGACATTTTTTATCACACTACGCGCTAAGGTGCGCTCAATCGTGCGGCGCGCTTCAAACACATCGCAGGCTTCTTTGGGCGAAGGGGTTGAGACAAAAGCCCCTTTATTAGGCTGCAACTGCACCACATGCATAGTAGCAAGCGTAGAAAGTGCGCGCCTAACATTGGCTCTATTACATTTAAAAATATCACTCAGCATCTGTTCGCCCAGCTTGGTTCCGGCTGGTAGACGCTGTTCTGAAACGGCAGCCGTGATTGAGCTTATGATCGCCTGTTCAGGGGTTTCATCGGTTCCAGCGCTTGGTTTTTCTGCTTTTATTGTATTCATGGCCGCAATTATAGTGTGCTATCTCCCCCTTCACAACAAATAAAGCAAACTTTCGGTTGTTTTGTTAACAATAATGATTAATACTGTTTGTTAACAAAATATAGTTGTTGTTAACAATATTATGATCAACAGTGAGGCTCTATGAAAATCTTAGTTATGAACCCCAATTCGACGACTTCTATGACAGATAAGATCGTAGAAAGCGCGCGTCAAAAAGCCAGCGCTGGTACCATAATTATTGGGGCTTCTGGGACTGATGCCCCTGCATCTATTCAAGGGCATCACGATGAAGCTATGTCGGTACCTGGTTTACTTGCGCGCTTGAAGCAAGCTGAAGAAGACGGTATCGATGGAGTGGTGGTTGCTTGCTTTGATGATCCTGGTATTGGTGCCTGTCGCGAAGTGTTTTCGGGTCCAGTTCTCGGAATTTGTGAAGCGGCAGTTAAAGCTGCCAGCATGATTTCAACGTCGTTCAGTGTCGTTACCACCTTGCCTCGTTCTGTGCCTGTGATTGAGGAACTTATTCACGGTTATGGTTTGTCTCATCGCTGCAGACGTGTTCGTTCTGCCGCAATACCCGTACTAGCACTTGAAGAGCCTGGCTCAGGCGCGCGTGAAAAAGTTCGTGATGAGATCTTGCGCGCTATTCAAGAAGACAATTGCGAAGCCGTTGTCTTGGGCTGTGCGGGCATGGCAGATTTGACAGAATGGTTAACCCAAGAAACTGGTGTTCCTGTTATTGATGGTGTGACGGTTGCCACTCGTATGGTTGAGGCTCTAGTTGGTTGTGGTCTAAAAACCAGCAAAATTGGTGCTTACGCGAAACCCATTCAAAACTAAGTAATCTTAGATTGATCGAGACGTTTTCTCAAGGAAGGAGAATATAATGCAAAACGCAAAACTGGCTACCGCATCAGGGGTTGAGACACTTGACCACAAAGGAGTAGGGCAAGAGAGTCTTGCACCACAAACCACGCGTATTATGGGTCCTTGGTCCTATCTATTTGCTTGGCTAGGTGGCTGCGTATCCATTGGTACTTTTACAGTGGGCTCCGGTCTGGTCGGTACGTTGAACTTATTGCAAGTGGTGGTGGCGATCACAATCGGTTGTACCGTCATTGGTGCGGCGCTGATGATCAATGGTCGCGCCGGCCATAAGTACGGCATTCCGTTTATGGTACAGTGCCGGTCTGCATTCGGTTTTTCTGGTAACCGTATTCCAGCAATAGTGCGCTCAGTGCCCGCCATTGTATGGTTTGGCTTTCAAAGCTGGATCGGGGCTGGCGCGCTGAACCTAGTGTCAGATACCTTGTTTGGCTACAACAACCTTGTGGTCTTCTTCATTGGTTTTCAGTTCTTACAAATTGGCCTATCGGTTCTGGGTTTTCACGGCATCAAATGGCTTGAGAATATTGGTTCAGTTTTCATTATTGGCTCACTCGCTTATATGTTTTTTAGTGTCATTAATAAGTATGGTGATTCCATCTCGACCAATCTTATCAATGTTGAAGGTACTTGGGGTACCCCATTTTGGGGTGCAACGATGTTATTTTTAGGGGTTTACAGCACGATGATGCTGAACGTCTCTGACTATTCGCGCGAATTGCGCAAGGAAGTTGGGCTATTCCGTCAAGTCGCCATCTATGCCAACTCAATTCTACCTGCAACTCTATTCATGGGTTTGATCGGTCTGATGGTCACTAGTGCTACTGGTGAAGTTGATCCCATTAGTGTGTTTTCTAGCGCAGTCGATAACAAGCCTTTGCTAGTAATCACTATGATTTTCATCGCTTTTGCACAAGTTACGACCAATATTTTGAACAACGTCGTGCCACCAGCTTATGCTCTAATGGATATTTTTAACCTTAAGTTTAAAACAGCGGCTGTTATTGTTGGTTTGCTTGCATTTTGTACCTTCCCTTGGGAACTAGTGAAAGACGAATCTGCTGCAGGATTAAATATTTTTATCCAAACCTATTCGGCATTCCTAGGTCCGCTATTTGCAATCTTAGTCGTCGATTATTATTTCATTCGTAAGCAAACGCTTGATCTTGACAAACTCTATGATGAAAATGGCCCTTATAAAGGCGTCAATATGGCAGCAGTTATTGCTATGGTTGTCGGCGTGGTAGTTGCACTGACGTTCTCAAGTATCTCTTGGTATGCAGGCTTGCTTCCAGCTGGCGGACTTTATTGGATCTTAATGCATAAGCTGCCTTCCGCAAAACGCTTCTTGCCGTAAACTTACTTACTCAGTTGATCGGTACAAAAAAACCCCACGGTAGCCTATACTTCCGTGGGGTTTTTGTTTTCGATATGGTGATTATCTTATGCAGGCTTTAGGTAGCGTGATATACAAAAGCAGGTGTTATTTAGAGGGTGCTTGACCTTTATTAAGTAAGTTTGACCTTTATTAAGATTGCTTTGTCGCCTAAAACTACTGAGGTAAAATATTAAGATAAAAAGAGCGATGTTTATTATCGCTAAGCTTAGATAAAAAGGTATGAATATTCTTAGCAACGTTTGATTATTATGCTGGTTTATCCACTGTGAGTTAGAAAACTATTTATTAGTAATTGATAATTAATTTTCTAGGCTATAGCTAGCCATACTGTCATTAACTGTGCTATAACTATTGATCACGCTAGTGCAGTTATCTATTTTAGCGTCCTAAAACTAACTGTTAGAATATGGCTATCAACAGCTAGTCTGTAAAAAAGCAGTGGCTACTTAATATAACTGTATTCTTAAATAACAATCTCCTTAAGTAACCATGATTTTCTCAAGTAATAAAAAACGTTTTAATTCGTTCGCTATTATCGTAAAACTTACTATCATCAGCACTAAACCTCTGGAAAACCATCCAAGCCGTCATTATCCGTAGATTAAGTACTCTATCTGCAATATTACAGACCCATTAACGTCTTAAAACTAAGCGACCAAGTACCATTGCGAGTCACATTCGGGCATAACTATGCAAATATTCGCTGCCAAAACTTATGCCTGCAATTTAAATCTATCGTCTATATTGGACCTGATATCTAAAAGCTAACCGTTATGCTTGGTATTATATAGTGACGTCTGAGCCTCCTAACCGGCAATAGCGATGATAAATAAAATAGGGCACTTAGTTGTTGTTAGACCATTAATTAAGCCAGTATTATCCCAAAGCAGTTCCACTCAAAAACTACCATGCAAGGAATAATTATGAAAATAGGTATCCCAAGGGAAGTTAAAAACAACGAAAATCGTGTTGGTCTACCACCGAACGGCGTCAGCGCTTTAGTCGATAACGGCCACCAGGTTTATGTCGAAACCGATGCTGGTATCGGTTCACAGTTCACTGATGAAGATTACAAAAATGTGGGCGCAACGATCGTTGATAGCGCTGCCAAAGCGTGGGATGTCGAGCTGGTCATCAAGGTCAAAGAACCTCAAGCTGAAGAATACCAATATTTCAGAGAAAATTTGACCCTGTTTACTTATCTGCATTTGGCCGCTGAACCTAAGCTTACTAAAGCACTGGTCAATAGCAAAGTAACAGGAATCGCTTATGAGACTGTGCAGTTAGCAGATAATTCATTACCACTTTTAACCCCAATGAGTGAGATTGCAGGGCGGATGAGCACACAAGTTGGGGCACAATTTTTGCAAAGTTTTTATGGCGGCAAAGGGATTTTACTCGGTGGCATCCCAGGCGTGAAAAAAGGTAAAGTTACCATCATCGGTGGCGGTGTGTCCGGTACGGAGGCGGCCAAAATTGCTATCGGTTTGGGCGCAGACGTCATTATTTTAGACTTAGATCCCAAACGTCTCAAGCAGCTGTCTGAGCTGTTTGGCAATGATGTACAGACACTGATGTCGACCAAAGTCAATATTGCCAATAGCGTACGCGATAGCGATTTGGTCATCGGTGCGGTATTGATTCCGGGCGCAGCAGCGCCGAAGCTGGTCACTGAAGCTATGATTGAATCGATGAATGATGGTGGCGTTGTCGTTGATATCGCTATTGACCAGGGCGGTCTGTTCGAGACCACTGACCGTATTACTACCCATGATAATCCGACTTATATTAAGCACGGCATCATCCATTATACCGTTGCCAACATCCCTGGTGCGGTACCACGTACAGCGACTTTGGCCCTATCTAATGTCACCTTGCCCTATGTACTAACGCTGGCCAAAAAAGGCTTTAAGCAAGCCTGTATTGACAATCCTGCCTTTGCAAAGGGGGTCAACACGACTCAAGGTTATGTGACTTATAAAGCGGTTGCGGAAGCGTTAGATTATGATTATAAAGAACTAAGCTCGTTAATAAGCTAAGCTTTTTAATTGGCTATGTTGTTAAACCAATAAAAACGTGAAGAAAACCAATAGTCTGCTAACTGTGCATGATTGTCATTGCTGTTGTTATTGTCGATGAAGTGCCTATGTAGCAGATTGTTTTTATGGTTTCATGCCATTCGATATTTATGAGAAAACAGTCACTAACTAAGACTGATTAACAGGCAGTTAACGATCAATTCTATCGCTTCTTTGATAGAGATTATTAAGGTTTACATAGGTTTTCAGACAATGCAATCAGGATATTGCCTGAAAACCTATCAGCCAAAGTGTCTAATACTAAAGCTAAAAATATTGCCAGTAAAAGTTATTACTGTTTAACCAAGTGAACTAAACCAAAGTCGCAATTTAAGTGACCATAACGGTTGGATACCCGTTAG
This sequence comes from Psychrobacter sp. PL15, assembly GCF_035984995.1. Classification (NCBI taxonomy): domain Bacteria; kingdom Pseudomonadati; phylum Pseudomonadota; class Gammaproteobacteria; order Moraxellales; family Moraxellaceae; genus Psychrobacter; species Psychrobacter sp. PL15. Next base: position 31,259 of record NZ_JAXCIB010000004.1, on the reverse strand, counting down.
GCCTTGAGTCATCTCGCCATCTTTTAATATCACATATGATGGGGTTACTTGTCCCTGCCAGTCAGCGAAGATGTCACCTTTTTGATCATTGATGGTCGTAAAGTTATAACTATGTTGGCTCAGATAGCGGTGTAGCTCCTGGTCGGTACCTGACTTTATGGCAACAGTTACCACTGGATAATTTCCTTGCGCCGCAAGGGTATTTACTGATGGAGAAGTCGTGCGGCATATCGGACACCAGCTTCCCCAAAAGTATATCAGCGTTGGTTTTTCGGCACTTAACTGGACCAAGTCCACAGTTTGCCCTTGATAATCGGTAAGCTGTAACTGTGGATTAGCGGGCATGACGGGTTGCCGCCACCAATTAATCGCGGTATAAACTACCACAAAGACCATGCCATATAGCAGCACCGTTTTGAGCACTGATAGCAGCTTTTGTCGGGGGCTTTTGTTAGGAGGTTTTTTGTGTCCTTTTTGAGGACGGGGTGGTTTTTTTAATTTAACATCAGTATGGCTAGTATTAACGTTGTCGTCGTTGGTATCAATAGTCATAACATCTGCTTTTTTGAGTGTATGGTGTTGGATCAATCATTTCTTAGACAAAAATAAACGGCTGAATGGTCAGCCGTATTATTAAATCTTTAATTAAATCGTTTTCTTTGAGAATTCGATTTATAAAACCTAAGATTTTAACAGTTAAGGTTTTTGTGCCCGTCCTTGTAATGGATTGCCCTCTAGCACGCTACCTGAGTTTTCACGGCGTTCTTCATCAGTTAGTCGACTGGCTGAAACGCGCGCTTTTTTCTTCCATTTCAAGCTATATAGATCGTCACGGCGGTCGAGCAGGTTATGTACTGAGCCTTCGTTACGAACGTGGGTAAGTTTATCAAGGTTAACATCAGAGAAGAAGATCATCTCAGTATTGGCTGTGGTTTCGGCCATGATGGCATCGTGTGGAAAAGCAAAGTCTGATGGCGAAAAGACAGAGGACTGTGCGTATTGAATATCTAGGCTTTCAACTTGCGGCAAGTTGCCCACTGAACCACAAATCATCACATAGCACTCGTTTTCGATGGCGCGGGCTTGGGCACAGAGACGCACACGTAGATAGCCGTTTTTGGTATCGGTCCAAAACGGCACAAACAAGATATCCATATCCTCAAGCGCCAGCAGACGTGACAACTCTGGGAATTCGATATCATAGCAAACCAAAATCCCAATACGTCCGGCATCAGTATCGAATACTTGAACTTTATCACCGCCTTCAATGACCCACGCGCTACGCTCATGCGGGGTAATATGAATTTTGCGTTGCTCTTCAACCGTACCATCACGGCGGCATAGATAGCTGACGTTATATAAAGTATCGTCCTCATCCAACAACGGCATAGAACCTACGATGACGTTGACGTTATAAGTGACCGCTAAATGCGAGACTTCATTTTTAAACCATTCGGTATAACCCGCTAAGAAGCGAATAGCAATGTTTTGGTCGGTAGATTCGCACAGTCCCATCAATGGCGCATTAAAAAATTCAGGCAGACAAGCAAAATCAGAGTTGTAGTCAGCCATCACATCGACAAAGAATTCGACTTGTTGTAGTAGTTCCTCAGGGGATTTGACTTCACGCATTTGCCATTGAATACCGCCAATCCGAACTTCAGACTTACGGGTATTGGGCTTATAATCCTGCGGATCGTAATAAATATTAGACCATTCAAGCAGGGTCGCAAAGCCTTTAGACTGTTTGTCATCAGGTAAATAAGCGGTCAGAATACGTTTGACAATAAAACCATTAGACAGCTGGAAAGACAATGCTGAGTCGTGAATTTCACGCGACTCAACGGCATCAATATATTCGCCTGGCGTTAGGTCTTTATGATTGTAATAATTAGGAATTCGGCCACCGGCTAAAATGGCACGGAAGTTCAACTGTCGGCACAGCTCTTTACGGGCATCATACAGCCGGCGACCAAGACGATAACCACGATATTCAGGATCAATCAGCGCATCCAAACCATAAATAGCATCGCCTTTTGGATTATCTTTGATGATCTCTTTTTGTCCAATTAAGTCATCATAAGTATGGGGGTTCGAAAACTTCGCATAATCAACCCGCATGGACAGCACAATCCCAATCAACTGATCATGGTCGAACAAAGCAATTTGCCCTTCAGGAAAGGCGTCAATCAAGGTGTGGATAGTCGTCTTTGACCACGAACCACCTAAGTTGGCATAAACACGATCCATTAAGACTTTTAATTGGGGATAGTCTTTTTTCTTAATTTCGGCAATCGTAAGATGAAAGTCATCGGTTTTTTCTATTTTGCTCATGATATTCCTGTTTTTGTACTGACTGGTTTTATATTTACTGGTATTACAGTAGGCTATTTTACCAGTCATGATATGATTTTTGAGATATTAAATTATTCCGTAATGGCTTAAGACAACTGTCAAAATTGATATCAATAATCACCTGTTACCGTTACAATACCTTAATAATAACAATGATCTTTTAATCTATTGATTATTACCACCGTTAATATGAATATAAACCAATAGCCATATGCTCTGTGGTTGTTAGCAACAATGAGTAATAGAGCAACTGCCCGTTATTGCAAACGTCTATCATGACGAATCGAGCCAATTTATTAAGCGGCAACTGTGCACGCTATCATAACAATCTCATCCATTAATAAAAGCGTAACGTGGTAAGCGTTTGCTACCATTTTGTGAGTGACTAATCATGTCACTAGTTTTGCAATGCCCTGATTTAGTAATAAACGTTGTATGGTTGATAACTTAATTGTCTTGGATATAAGCTATTGCTTATATTTATCTGGGTTTATGAGTCGCATGTTGCCGCTATTTCTAGGATTATCTTACTATGCCTCTACATCATATTGATATGGTCAAAACTTTAGAAAAAATAGAAGAGTCAGCAATGATTCGACTGGTCTATATTAGTAGTCTGACCCTAAAGGGACGAATGAGTGCGTCAATGTTCGAGCAAGTAGAAAAGAGTGCTAGCGCCTATAATCAGCAGCGTGATATTACGGGTATTTTATGTTATGGCAATGGCAACTTCTTGCAGTGTATTGAGGGTAATAAAGCACAAGTCATCGCCTTACAACGGCATATTTCTTTAGATAATCGCCACAAAAATATCAGAGTGCTATTATTAAAAGAGATCGATCAGCACACATTCCGTGATTGGCGGATGCGCTTATTATTTTTAGAGCGTTGGCTGTGGTCTCCTGCTACTAAGCAACAAGTTGCTCAGTTATCACCATTTTTACCGTTTACCCCCCACAGCTGGACACCTGAGCGTGCTGAACAGTTCTTACAAGTCATTAATACCCTGGATACCCCGCCCCACATTAAAGTCGCTGGTATTACTTATAATGCGTTAGGTAATATGTTTCGGCATATTGCTGCCCCGCATCAAGCGTTTTTGATTGTTCAAGGGGTTCTCAGTCTGCTGATTGTCGTGGCCTTGCTATTGTTGTTTTTATAAGCGCTTGCTAAGCTATCTATAGCTGCAAACCTGATAACTTATTTATAATAAGCGCAGCATAAAAATGACGCTAAGTTTTGACACTTAGCGTCATTTTTTAAGTTAAATAAATGTATTAAGCGAATACCATAGTCAATGAAACGTAATATCGATACATAACGTACTGCTGGCATAAACTTTTCTTGCTTGCTGTGCCTACGCAGACAGAGGCTGCAAAAAGCTTATACCAGCAGTACCGTCGCGTTTTAAGGTATTTTAACTATACTTGTTTAACAGGTTATTTACATGTCAAAAATCTTACCCCGGTTCATAATATTATTAGGATCGAAGACTTTTTTAATCTCCTTCAAGTACTCAATCTCGGTCGCACTGCGACTGTAGTGTAAATACGGCTTTTTGGTCATGCCCACGCCATGCTCGGCTGATACTGAGCCACCATATTTTTGCACGATCTCAAACACATACTTATTGACCACCTGACATTCTGTAAAGAATTGGTCTTTGTCCATATTTTCGGGTTTTAGAATGTTCAGATGCAAATTACCATCGCCAATATGACCGAACCAACAAACTTCAAAGTCAGGGTAATTGCTGCTGACAATATGATCAATCTCATCAATAAAATCAGGCACGTGACTGATCAGCACTGAGACATCATTCTTATAGGGGGTGAATGCCGAGATGGTCTCTGAAATATACTCGCGTAGCTTCCAGAGCTCTCGTGCTTGCGCGATACTTTGACTCATAACGCCGTCAACCACCCAGCCTTGTTCCATACAGTGCTCGAATATCGCCATGGCCTTGTCCATAATCGGCTCATACGGCGTCTCAAACTCCAATAAGGTGTAAAACTTGGTGCGTGAGGCGAATGGTTCTTGCACTTGACCGTGCGCCATTAATTTATCAATGGCGATACTGTCAAAAAACTCAAAGGCAGTCAGGTCAATTTGAGCTTGAAAGGCAGACAGCACATTCATGACATCGGTAAAGTTATCCATGCCCAGTACCATCACCGTCAAGTCTTGCGGTGGACGCTCAAGTTTAATCTGTGCATGGGTGACTAGACCGAGCGTGCCTTCACTACCGATAAACAGCTGACGCAAATCATAACCAGTCGCATTTTTGACCATACCGCGGTTGAGGTTCAAGATATCGCCCTTACCAGTCACCACGGTCAGTCCCATAATCCATTGACGGGTCATACCGTAACGGATGACTTTGATACCGCCTGCATTGGTACCGATATTACCACCCATTTGGCTTGAGCCTGCTGAGGCAAAATCGACGGGATAATATAGGTCTTTGGATTCAGCGAACTGTTGAAGCTGCTGGGTCACGACCCCGGCTTCAACTTCTACCAATCGGTCAGCAGGATAAAAGGTACCGATATGGTTCATTTTATCCATGCTGACTACAATCTCGCCATTGGCCGCTACTGCGCCCGCAGACAAGCCCGTCCGACCACCGCTTGGGGTCAGTACCACATTATGCTCATTGGCCAGTAGTACTAATGCTTGTACTTGCTCGGTGGTTTTTGGGAAGACAATCGCAGCAGGAGCAGGTGCAAAATGTTTGGTCCAGTCTTTGCCCCAGTGCTCTAAGCTTTTGGTATCCATTTTAATTTGGGTGGCATCAAAGTGATGGTTATTAATAAGTGTGCTTAAGATAGCGTCGACAGCAGCGGTATCAATGTTGGCATTAGCGACCAGCGTTTCTGATGCGGTCATGGCTTCTGATGCGGTCATAGTAGTCTCGATTCTTTAATTTGAAACAATAGATGAGGGAGTAGGTAAGAGCGGCTCATAAGTAAGGCAGCTATAGTTGATTGACTATAATACCGCTACAGAGTCAATGTCGCTAACCATATGGATACATGGTCTGCGTTTGGTATGTGGCTTGCGTTTTTCTTGCTTGCTGTGCCTAGGCAGACAGAGGCTGCAAAAATCTTATACCAGCAGTACTGTCGCGTTTTTAAGGTATTTTAACTATAGATAATAAAATATCAGCGCGTCACTATTTTTTTGTTCTTTATAAGCAGAATAACCGAGCTTTATGGTCGGTTATTATAGCTGATAGCTATAATGGTCTCATGAGTTATAAAATAGTTTAAGGTCAATATTAGCACATTGTTCGCTGTTATTTGGCATAGGATAATCACCAGCGAGTTTATCATAGTATAAAATAGTAACTATTTATTTAGGTCTGCTTATTTAGGCCTGCGCTCTAACATCGGCGCTGAATTTTGTGTAAGATGATCGAATTGTTTTCGTTTCAGGTTCAATTTCACTCATAGCACACTATTTATAAAATAGTTATAGGGCAGATTTCAATGGCGTTATCATTACAAAAAGATAAAATCCGGTTTTTATTGCTTGAGGGTTTACACGAAAATGCCCTAAAAATATTGAAAAACGCGGGCTACAATAATATCGAGAATCTCAGCCATGCGCTAGATCAAGATGAGCTGATCGAAAAGATTAAAGACGCTCATTTTATTGGTATCCGCTCACGTACCCAGCTGACCCGTGAAGTGCTTGAACATGCTGACAAGCTCATTGGTATTGGCTGTTTCTGTATTGGTACTAATCAAGTCGATTTGGAAGCGGCCCGTGAGTTCGGTATTCCGGTCTTTAACGCCCCGTTTTCAAACACTCGCTCAGTCGCTGAGCTAGTATTAGCCGAAGCCATCATGTTATATCGCGGTATCCCTGAAAAGAACGCCACTGTCCATCGCGGCGGTTGGGGTAAGTCTGCCAAAAACGCTCACGAAGTGCGCGGCAAAACGATCGGTATCGTCGGTTATGGTTCTATTGGTTCACAGCTGTCGGTACTGTCCGAAAGCTTCGGTATGAAAGTTATTTATCATGACGTCGTGACCAAGCTACCATTAGGTAACGCTTATCAAGTCGGTAGTTTAGATGAGCTGTTGTCACAAGCAGATATCGTCACGTTACACGTTCCTGAAGTGGCCAGCACTCGCTATATGATGAAAGCGGCGCAGTTCGCGCAGATGAAAGAGGGCAGCTATTTTATCAATGCCGCACGCGGTACGTGCGTTGATATTGATGATCTGGCGGCTGTACTTGAGTCTGGTAAAGTCTTAGGCGCGGCAATTGACGTCTTTCCCAAAGAGCCAAAATCTGCTGACCAAGAGTTTGAATCCCCGCTACGTAAGTTTGATAATGTCATCTTGACCCCGCACATCGGGGGCTCAACTCAAGAAGCACAAGCCAATATCGGCTTTGAAGTAGCAGAGAAGTTTGTTAGATATTCTGACCAAGGCGATACCATCACAGCGGTGAACTTCCCAGAAGTTGCGATTCCGTTTAAAGAAGGGACTCATCGTCTGCTACACATTCATAGAAACGTACCAGGCGTATTGTCACAAGTTAACCGTTTATTCGCTGAGGCACATATCAATGTCTTAGCGCAAAGCTTGATGACTGAAGGCGGTGTGGGTTATTTGATGATGGACGTGGATTATCATGATTCCGATGCTGCTATTGATCAGCTTAAAGATGTGGAAGAGACTATTCGCTTACGTATTTTGTTTTAAAGTTAGCGCTTAAGCGTTAACCTTAACTAATAATCTGTATTAGTAATCCTAGTTCGTATCATAACTAATAGCAGGCAGTTTTTAAAATTGTCTGCTATTTTTTATCACTTAAATGGTGTTTATTTGAGCATTGCTACATATAGTATACTTTTTGCTATATAAGTTAACATTTCCTTCATTGTAAGATTGGTTTGATAATCTATACTACACAGCTGAAGACCATTATCGATGTCAACTTAACGATTTTATAGTAATGTTAATCAGTATGTTTTACTGTTTTTTAATTTAAAGGACGTTTTATGAAAATGAATATAATGAAAGCAGCAGCACTCGGTGGCGCATTGGCCATGACTGCGACTGCCAGCTATGCTGCTGACCAAGATGCTTATCAACTGTCGAGCCATATTCTCGATATTAGCACTGGCAAGCCTGCACCAGACGTGAATGTCCGTTTGATGCAGCAGCAAATTAATGGCAGTTGGAAGTTGTTAGATACCCAAAAGACTGGAGCAAACGGTCGTATCGGTGAATTTTTACCGAACGAAGGTAATATTGATAATGACGGTACTTATAAGCTTATCTTTGAAACCACGCCATACTTCCGTAATCAAGGTTTGGAATCATTTTACCCCTATGTTGAAGTGAACTTTAACGTCAAAGGTGATAACCATTACCATGTACCAATCACTTTATCTCCATACGGCTATAGCACCTATCGTGGTAGCTAAGCACTACTGAGTAAGTGAACATAAAAAAGAGCCGCTCTATTTATTTATAGAGCGGCTCTTTTTTATGGGCGGTAGTTTATAATTAGGGTTCAGTTAAGCACTGTGACCATAGCAATGGGCTAAAGCGCGCTTGACTCTATGATTCGCAAACCTTCAAAGTTGCTCAAAAATATCCATAGCAATTATAATGTCTCGTAAGCTACCTTGATTTAGCATCCGCTTTGCGGCGAGCTTCAGTCTTAGCCGCTTTGCGTTTTTCAATGACATCAATCACTTCACCACCAATATGTACTTCACCACGTTTTATCGCGAAATGCATTTGACGCTCACGCTCGCGAAACCGTGCCTTTTGCTCGTCAGTGGCTTTACCAATACAATGTGGGCAGGATTCACCTTTGATATAAGCGGCGCTTTGTTGATCCGCTGCTGTGATAGGCATACGGCAAGCAAAGCATTGCTCGTACTCACCCTTTTCTAGGTTGTGATTGACCGAAACCCGGTTATCAAAAACGAAGCAGTCGCCTTGCCACATGGACTCATCGCTAGCGACTTCTTCTAGGTATTTTAGGATGCCACCCTCTAAGTGGTAGACTTCTTCAAAGCCTTGTTGGCGCATAAATGCCGTTGACTTCTCACAGCGAATACCGCCAGTGCAGAACATCGCCACTTTTTTATGCTTGCTGGGATCCAGCTCTTTTGCGACATAGTCTGGGAACTCACGGAAGGTTTCTGTTTTCGGATTGACCGCATTTTGAAAGGTGCCAATTTGTACTTCATAATCATTACGGGTATCGATAAGAAGCACTTCAGGATCTGAGATCAGTGCGTTCCAATCGCTTGGCTTGACATAGCGGCCAGCTGATTGTAGCGGGTCAATATTCTCCACGCCCATGGTGACGATTTCTTTTTTCAGCTTCACTTTGGTGCGATAAAAGGGCTGCTCATCAGTATAGGATTCTTTGGACAGCAGGCTACCAATCGCTTCAATAGTACGTAGGTAGTCAAGGACCTTATCAACCCCTTGACGGGTACCAGAAATCGTACCGTTAACCCCTTCAGCCGCGATTAATAAGGTACCCTTCACTTCACTATTGAGCATAGTGTTTAAGAGGGGCTCGCGGTATTGCTTAAAGTCAGCCCAGCGCGTGAATTTATAAAGCGCAGCGACTACAATATTATTGGTTTCGCTGTCGTATTCGGTGGCATGGGTAGGTGTGCTAGCCACTTTGGCTGGCGTATTTACTTGGGTACTACTCATTACTCTCTCCTGCTGGCTAAGTCGTAAACCTAGTGCATCGGGTTAAAAAGGTTTTTTTATTTAAAGAAGGGTCAATAACATTGGCATAAATGTGGAATTGGCCAAATGCTGGCGCAGTGTAACAAATTAAGCCTCATTTTTGAATGTTTTTGCATATTTTATGATAGTTATGACTTCAATAATTTAGGCCGTTATTATTCAAGGTCATTTATCCTGCTAGTAGACCTTGCTATAGTAGTCGCTTGTTAGATACTTTGTTTGATTTCATAATTTTATCTCATTACATCGTTTAAGGCGCTCGTATGTCCCTATTTCAATCCGTCGTTGTCACTAGATATGTCAATCAGCTTGATACACAGCTACTTGATCAAGCTTGGCAGCGTTACACCGATTGTTTTTTAGATCCGTTAAAGCAAGATAATATTCGCTTAAGTAAAGAAGAGCAATATCAAGAAGGCTTCTTACGTGATCTGTTCGTCGATGTGTTTGGCTATACTCTAAATCCCAACCCTGACTATGACATTACTACTGAGTTCAAAAACCAAACCAGTAGCAAAAAAGCCGACGGCGCGATACTCAAAGATGGTCATGCTATCGGGGTGATTGAGCTAAAAGGCATGAACACCACGGACCTTAGCAAAATCGAGCAGCAAGCCTTTGGTTATAAGAACAATCAACCCCAATGCCGTTATGTCATCACTTCTAACTTTCAAAAACTGCGCCTATATATCGACAATGCGGTCGAGTATGAAGAGTTTGATTTATTTGCCATAACCCAAGATAAATTTGCGCTGTTGTATTTACTGTTACACCGTGATGGGGTCATGGCAGATTTACCCGCCAAGATTAAGTCTGAATCGTTGTCGCAAGAAGAAGCCATTACCAAACAGCTATACAAGGACTATTCGGTCTTTAAGCGTGAGCTGTTCGCTGATTTGACTGCCAACAATCCTGATATTGATGCGCTAACATTATTTCAAAAATCGCAAAAGTTACTTGATCGGCTGTTATTTATTTTCTTCGCCGAAGACAGTCAGCTGCTACCGGCCAACTTTGCCAAAGGTATTATTAGTGAGTGGGAACAGCTCAAAGCCCTCAAAAGGAATGAGCCGCTGTACGACCAAGTCAAACAGTACTTTTCATTTTTGAATGATGGCTATAAGGATGAGCACTGCGAAATATTTGCTTATAACGGTGGTTTGTTCCGGCCTGACGAGCTACTAGATAAAATTACTATCAGCGATGAGCTGCTACGCAGTCATATTATTATCCTATCAGAATATAACTTTGCCAGTGAAGTCGATGTCAATATCTTGGGTCATATCTTTGAAAACTCCTTAACCGAGCTGGACGAAGTTAAAGCCGAGCTGGCAGGCGAGGCAGTGGACAAATCGCAAACCAAACGTAAAAAGGACGGGGTCTTTTATACGCCCAAATACATTACCAAATATATTGTTGAGAATACTATTGGTAAATTATGTGAAGATAAAAAGTTAGAGCTAGCGTTGAATGAGGAAGATTATCAGCAAGACGTTGCCCTTAATAAAAGCGGTAAAAAACGGAAAAAAACTGATAAGAGAATTGCAGAAGAAAAGGTAGCGTTGGAGCGGTTACACGCTTATCGAGACTGGTTATTACAAATTACGATTTGTGATCCTGCCTGTGGTAGCGGGGCATTTTTAAATGAAGCATTAAACTTCTTAATTGCTGAACATGGCTATATCGTTGAGCTTGAAACTAAGCTGTTCGGTAGCGGTCTGGCATATCCTGATATCGAAAACAGTATCCTAGAAAACAACTTATTTGGGGTAGATATTAATGAAGAGAGTGTCGACATTGCCAAGTTGTCTCTCTGGCTACGCACCGCACAACCTCATCGTAAGCTGAACGACTTAAATAACAATATCCAATGTGGTAACTCGCTAATTGATGATCCTAAGGTGGCAGGAGATAAAGCCTTTAACTGGCAGACGTCATTCCCACAAGTCTTTGCCAATGGTGGCTTTGATGTGGTGATTGGTAATCCGCCTTACTTGAGAGTTCAAGGTCTAAAATCACACTTTCAAAATGAAACCGTCTACTATGAGAAGAATTTTAAAAGTGCAACTAGACGATATGATATATATTCACTTTTTCTAGAAAAATCTTCAAAGATTCTTAATAAGAAAGGAAATATTTCTTTCATTCTACCTCATAAGTTTTTAGTTGTAGAAGCAGGTCATGGCATAAGATCATTTCTTGCTGAAGAGCGTTTAGTGAATTCCATAATACATTTTGGAGAGAAATCAGTTTTTTCTGACGCATCGACCTATACTTGTATAATCAATTTAACCTTAGACCGAAAAAACACTCTTTATTTCAAAAATATTAGTCCTAAAAAATTATTCGACGAGGAAGTATTCAAAGAAATTGATTATTCGAATTTAGGTGGTGATAATTGGAATTTGATTGATAGTAGTACAAATAGCTTAATCAGTAAGCTTTCTAAAGAAAATAATCTTCTAAAAGATGTGTTTAGCTCGATAGGAGCGGGTATTGACTCTGGGGTTGATGATATTTTTATTTTATCTGGAGAGATAAAAGGTGAGTACTTTGAAGGTTATTCTGAACAGTTGAAAGAAAATGTAAGGTTAGAAGCTAGTGTTATGAAGCCAGTATCAAAGGGTGAAGATATAAAAAAATATAGCCGCCCAAATTCCAATAACTTTATGCTTTATCTTCATTACCATAATGGTAAAAAGACAGTTCCATTTGAGGAATATTTTATTGAAGATAAGTTTCCATTGGCTTTTAACTACATAAGTAAATTCAAGGAAGAAATGATTTCCAGAAAAATTAGAAAAAAAACTAACCCGAAGTACTGGTATAGTTTACATAGATCTAGAGATATACTAACTTTTCAAAACGAAAAAATTATGACACCTGAAATATCATATGGTACGAATATGATTTTCGACGAAAAAGGGTTGTTTCATAACACTAAGGTTTATTACTTAGTAAAGAAGAAAGGTAATTTAGAAAGTTATAAATACTATTTAGCTATACTTAATTCTTCGATAATGTGGTTCTTTTTAAAGACTACAGGCTATGTTCTAAGAGGTGGATATTTTACTTTTAAAACTAAATTTTTGGAACCTTTTCCGTTACCTACAGTAGCTAGCATGGAGAGTCAGTTATTGTTGTCAGAGAGAGCAGATTTGATGTTATCGTTAAATGAGAGTCTACAAGACCTAACGGGCAGATTTATCCGAACATTGCAGCGTAAGTTCGATTTAGATATGCTGAGTAAAAAGCTAGAAAACTGGCACGACCTCACTTACGCAGACTTCATCAAAGAGCTGGGCAAAAAGAAAGTAAAAATGAGCTTGGGTGATGAAGCGGAGTGGGAAGACTACTTCCTAGCTGAACACTTCAAAGCGCAGCAATTAACATTGCAGATTGAACAAACCGATAGCGAAATTGATCAGATGGTTTATAAATTATACGACCTAACCGCCGCTGAGATTGCCATTATCGAAGCCAGTTAACGGTTTTAATTCTACGTTTTTATTTATTCTAAACTCAAAAAATCCAGCAAATAAGCTGGATTTTTTACCATTAAGCTAAGACTGCATCTTACTTACTGACTTATCTAACTTACTTACTCTGAAACCAACGATCTGCTTGGCTACGAGCGTTGGCGATGTCTGAGCTTGACAAGTTCAATGCCAATTGACCAATTTTGCCACGAGCTTTGCTACGTACTTTTTCGTCTAACATACCATCACGGGCAGCCAGGTCATACCATTTATAGGCATCAACTAAATTCTTTTGCTTTTCATCCAACAATGCAAGCGTATAGCTGGCACGGTTATCACCGCGCATCGCAGCTTTTTCTAACCAAACACGAGCTTGTTGTAAGTTTGGCTTGACGCCTTCACCGCGCAAATACATGATAGCAAGGTTAAGCTGGGCAGGAGCGACGCCTTGTTGTGCAGCTTTGGTATACCACTGAATCGCTTGCTGAGTATTTTGAGCGATACCTTGGCCTTTTTGTAAGCGCTTGGCTAGATAAAACTGTGCATGATCGCTACCTTGGGCGGCGCGGGCGGACAACTCACTGACTGGCATAAGCTCAAAACGTGAGGTATCAAGCGGTATATTGGCGGTTAATTCAGCGTTTGCTAGTCCAGCACAAGAAAATAGGGCAGTGAACAAGGCAGCTTTTAATAATTTCATAGCAGCTCCAAAATTAGGCAGTCGATAAGCAATGGATAAAGTTACACCATAAAAATAAGGTTTTTATATGGCAATAACCATTAAGTCAGGCGTTGCAATATTAACTTACCTAAGTATTAGCAGTTTTAAAGTATTTTACGCTAACTCAACAGATAAGTGGTTGTAATAAGGGCGTCTTTGACAACACTTTGCTAGCTTACCACCCAAACTTACGAAACTCAAATACTAATTACCCAGTTTGACATCGGTGTCACCAATATAGTCAGTAACAAAATCATGTAGTTACGAAGTGGTGATAAAAATTGCATGTCAAGCGAAGAATAAGTAAAGTATTCACTACATCCAAATCCTATTTCAAGCTGGATTTAAAACGCAATAGCAATCACCGCTCAGCGAAAAATAATGTTAAGTCGATCTGCGCTTAGTAACCCGATAAATCGCTACATCTGCTAATAAATTAGGCGCTTGCCGTATCAATGCCGTCATTAGAGGCGAATGACCTTTATCAGAGTCACTCACAGCGAAGCGATTAATAATATGAATGTCATGCTGTGCACATAGCTTTTCAAAATCTTTAAAGGTACACAAATGGATATTTGGGGTGTTATACCACTCATAGGGCAACGCTTCTGAAACCGGCATTATGCCTTTGAGCCCCAAATGAACACGGTTTTGCCAATGGGCAAAATTAGGGAAAGTGATAACGGCTTCGCGTGCCACTCGTAGCATATCGAGCAGTAGTACATCAGGCGCCTTGACTGCTTGTAGCGCGCGCGCCATTATCACGGTATCAAAGCTGTTATCAGCGAAGCGCTCTAGACCGTCATTAAGATCTTGTTCAATGATAGATAGTCCCTTAGCAATACCATCATTAATCTTTTCTTCGTCAATCTCCAATCCGTAGCCAGTGACGCCGCTATTTTTTTGCAAGTGCGCGAGCAGCTCGCCATTACCACAGCCCAAGTCCAGCACATGTGACTGCGGGGCAATCCAACGCTCGGCCAATTGATAATCCATTCTCATGAGCGCTCTCCTGTTGCTTGGCGGCTATCGGTAATAAATGGCGCTGTTAAAAAGCCTTTAACCGCGCCCATATAGCGTGGAATATCGAACAAAAATGAATCGTGACCGTGCGGTGCATCAACATTAATATAGCTGACTGGCTTGCCGGTCGCCATGAGGGCGTTGACAATCTCTTGGGAACGCTCCGGTGCAAAGCGCCAATCGGTAGTAAATGACACCACCAAATATTGGCATTGGGTGTGGGCAAATGCAGCCTTCAAGGCGGTGAGCTCATGGTGGCTGTAATCCTGGTCATCATTCATACTGGTTGTGGCAGTATCATATTCACTATCAGTGTTATGGCCAATAGCTTCTGATGACTCTGCCCATGACGATACTGATGATTTTGCTATTTTTTCTTCGGTTAGTGTTGATTGTTGTGCTGATCGTTTTGATGGCGATAGCTCAGCTGATTCACTTGGATAATCGCGCGTGGGATCAAAATAATCTAAAGCTTTGGTCATTAATAGATAAGTATTGGCATCGAAGTTTTCGCTAAAACGTTCGCCTTGATAGCGCAAATAACTCTCAACCTGAAACTCCACATCATAGCCATACATAAACCTGCCCGACTTAAGATCGCGACCGAACTTTGCCTTCATCGCATCATCGGTTAAATAGGTGATATGGCCGACCATTCGCGCTAGGATGAGACCGCGCCGTGGATAAGTACCCGCTTGTAGATAGCGCCCATCTTTAAAGTCAGGATCAGATAAAATAGACTGCCGTGCGACTTCATTAAAGGCAATATTCTGTGCCGATAGTTTAGGGGTACAAGCAATAACCACGCAGCGCTTAAGCCGGTTTGGATAATCCACCGCCCATTGCAGCGCCTGCATACCACCCATCGAACCACCAACGATGGCATGCCAGACCTTAATATCTAAGCGATCTGACAACATCGCCTGCGTTTTGACCCAGTCTTTAATCGTTATTAAGGGAAAGTCGGGACCATAAGGGAGCGGGGTGTGGCCCTTTTTAGTGCTGTCGGTATTAACGCTATCGGTGTTAATGCTATCTGGATTAATTGTGGTCGGACCAGTAGAACCAAAGCAGCTGCCAATATTGTTGACACAAACCACAAAAAACTGGTTGGTATCGATGGCTTTATTTGGTCCAATCATATTGTCCCACCAACCTGCTTTTTTGTCATCGCTACTGTAGAAGCCAGCGGCATGATGGCTACCAGACAAGGCATGGCAAATCAATATTGCGTTTGAATGGTCGCTATTTAGCGTGCCATACGTCTCTACTATCAAATCAAACGAGGGCAGCGTACGGTTGCATTCTAAAGTCAACGGCTCAGCAAAGTGAAAAGTTTGGGGTGTGACTATACCGACTGAGCCGATTAAGCCAGACGAATCAGCAGAATCACCTGAGCCGGCTGAATTAGAGCTATCATTGGTGGAGTGGTCACTGGTAATATCAGGACGTGCGTTCAAGGCTACCTCGCAAAACAACAGTCATCAATAAAAATAAAAATAAAAATAAAAGCAAAACGGCAATATACCCTAAAGCTCTGCTCGCCTATTGTATGGCGATGCGCGTATGAGTACAACCTTCGCGCCAGTCTATTCTACAATACCCAAATAATTGTTCTACGATATGCCTTCAAAATCATTTCATTTGTTATTTTGAGGCACAATTAATTAACGGACTGCGTCTTTTGCGAGGCGCTTGTTGCCTCATAAGATGCTACACTAAAGGGGCTTAATAGTCGTATTATTTAACCAGCGTTTCTTCTATAATCTAATTATTATATTTTAACAATATTTGGTAGCTATTAACTGTGACTTAACAGAAAGTCACTTAAGTTCTTAACCTATTTCTCTATTTTAATAATATACTGAATAACACAACAGATCTCTTTATTCCCCATTTCTCATAACTACTTATAAGATTTGCCGCTATGAAACCTGACTTACCTCCACGTATTGCCGTCTTATTAATCAATCTTGGTACACCTGACGAGCCAACTGCACCTGCGGTAAGGCGTTATCTACGTCAGTTTTTATCAGACCAACGGGTAATCGAGCTTCCTAAGCTTGTATGGGCGGTTATTCTCAATTTATTCGTGTTGCCCAATCGTCCTAAGCGCGTGGCAAAAGCTTATGCCAGCATTTGGGATGGCGATTCGCCGATGCGCAAAATTCTCAATCAACAAGTTGAGATGTTGCAGCCGCGATTGGCTGAGCATGCGGAGCCATTTCGTGTGTCCGTCCATGCGGCGATGAGCTATGGTAATCCGGGTTTGCCTGAAGTTATGGACAAGCTACGTGCTGAGGGTGTTGATCACTTTGTGATGTTACCCTTATTTCCACAGTATTCAGCAACCTCAACGGGTGCCGTCTATGATGCGATTACTAAATGGACGCTCAAACAGCGTAACTTGCCTAACATTACGATAGTGAAAGACTACTTTGCCCATCCACTATATATTAAGGCTTTAGCAGATAGCATTCGCCGCTTCCAAGCAGTAAATGGTAAACCTGACAAGTTGATGTTTAGCTTTCATGGTATTCCGCAGCCGTATATGGACAAAGGCGATCCGTATCCTAGACGTTGTAAATGTACCGCCGCGCAAGTGGCACATGAGCTAGGACTCAATGAAGATGAATGGATTATTAGTTTCCAGTCACGCTTTGGTAAGCAAGAATGGGTCAAGCCTTATACTGACGTCATATTAGATGAATGGGCCAAGTCTGGGGTAAAATCAGTCCAAATTCTCAGCCCTGCTTTCTCATCTGATTGTCTAGAAACTTTAGAAGAATTAGCGATTGAAAACCGTGAAAACTTCATTGAAGCGGGCGGCGAGGAGTATCACTATATCCCAGCACTTAACGCAGATGAAGCACACATAGACTTATTAGAAGCCATGAGTGCACCATTGGTAAAAGGTTGGGCAGGCACATTAGATGGTTGGGCATAAACTATTTTAACTATAGTCAATCACTAATCACCAATTATTAAGCAGTAGCAGTACCGGACATTATGTCCGGTATTTTTTTGCCACCCTGATGCCAGTATTAAGCTTGATGCTGATAGTAGGTTGTTGGTTTATAGATCTTCAATATCACTGTGTTCTGCTGCATCTTTATCTGCAATATCAACAATAGTAGGATAGTCACTGTCATCTAAGTTGTCTTGGACCAATAGGTTTTCAGCGCTCGATTCATCGATATTTTGTCGATGCATTGGAGTGAGACCTTGGGTAGCATCACTACCTGCCTGTGAGTTATCAAACCCTGCACTGTTATCAATCACGTCATCATTGTCTATGGTATGCAGCATTGGGTTGTCCAAATCAACTTGCTGATTGTCATCGCCGTCAATACGATCCATCTCTTTAGGGAGGGGCGTTTTTGAGTTATCCATAAATAATTCCTTGGTGTTGTAGTTAAAAACAATTTTATTTCTTAAATTAGAGAATCCTTTTCTATTTTACTTTATTATTTCTTTCGCACCGACTCTACTGTTGACCCAGCGTAGCAGTGAATCGGGTGCGATTTGTGATAGATTTTGTAATACTTTTGCTGGCATGCCAATAGGGTAATGAGTCCGTGACAATTTTCGGTTGGGACGACAGCTGAGTTTACACATAGTCTTAGCGACATCCTCAACAGTTAAGTTGACGCCCAAGCGTTTGATACTTTCGATAGTCACGTCTTTGGTCATATCCGTTTTGACCCATAGCGGCATGACATCGATGACCTTAATACCAAGTTCAGCGTATTCAATATTTAGAGCTTCAGTTAGCCCACGTACAAAGAACTTACTGGCAGAATAAGTCGCAATTTCAGACTGACCATAAATGGCAGAAGCGGAGGATAGGTTAATAATTTTACCGTTTTTGGCATCTGCTAAATAAGGGGCTAGCTTGTGACAGCCAATCAGTACCCCTTTACAGTTGATATCAATCAAGGATAATTGCTTGTCTAAATCAGTCGTTGGTAGTACACCGCTATTTAGTATGCCGGCATTATTAATTAAGGTGTCGATACCCCCAAAGCTCTCAACCATATGCTCAATAGCCGTATCCCATGCTTCAGGCTCAGTAACATCGAGGTGACCGTGGACAATACGCTTCTGTTTCAGTGCTTTTTTAAATACTTTATCATTAAGCGCCCGCTCAAGCTCAGCAGTGTCAATATCAAAAAGACCAACGCTATGACCTTTTGCGACTAGTCTTTTGGCAGTGGCGAGGCCAATACCGCGTGATGCGCCGGTGATTAATAGATTCATAATAGCTCACTTGATAGTTATTAATCATTATTAATAATGATTAGGTAGAGGTGCGGGGCCAGATGCCAACATCCTTCTACTATTTGCTAATGTTGGTTCACCTGATTTAGAGAAAATAAGGGTAGTAGTAGCGATAGTTCGAGTGCTCCTATTACAGCAGCACCCCAACAGCCCTCTTATTTGTCGACTGAAATGCCTATTACTCGCCTTTCAAAATCCGCTAATGTAAAGGTCCACAAATAAATCAAAGCGACAATATAGATTATATTTTCAGCCAGTTCTTCGATGATGATACCCAAGGAATAGGGGAATATAATGGCATTTTCTCCCATATATTGAATGAGGGCTAAGACTATAACGCTAAGGTATAGGAATTTAGAAGTGTTCTTTAAAACGCTCCAAAAATAACGCCATGAGTAAGCCAATAAGCCAAGCATAACAACGATGATGACTAAGAGAACCATATCTTCCCACCAATCGTATGAATAACCTAAAAATATAAAGTCGGGTGGTACCATTGAGTCTGATAAATGGCTCAACTCTCTTCGAATAACACTAAAGAATACTAAAACGGATGCAAGCCAAAAACATCGCCCCTGTTTGAGGCGGCTTTGTACTGCATATTGCACACAACGCAGTATGCACAGCACTAAGACCATTGTCTCAATAATTTCGATGACGCCATTTTCAGTAAAAATGGGAATCTCCTGGTAAATAAAATAAAGACTAAAAAAATGAGCCCAAAGACTCACCCTAAATTGTAAGTCATCCTTGTGGAGCAGATTTACTTAACATTCGTCTATTATATTGCTGACCTTCGCAGTTTACTACTGCTTAATCTAAACCACGCCGACAAGGGAAAGCCAATAAAAAATATTGGCCTCACCATAAGCGATTACATCGTACTAATCAATTTTTCAAAGGTTAAGCCTTGATACTGATGTTACGTGGATGTTATTGGGTCAGTATCAATTATCAATTATCAATTATCAATACTCACGCCCAGTTTTTTACTTAGTGGCACTTTATGTTATTTTAAGGCTCAGCAGTTCCTCATAAACTAACCGGCACTACATCCTCGTAATGCTTGATAAAGCAGAATATCTTAACGACAGTTCAAATCTTTAGCGCTGCTTCAGTGCTACTTTGGCCTTGAATGTAGCGCTATCTCGCTATTAGTGCGCCTCATCCCAATTGCTACCGATATCGGTCTCAACCAATAATGGTACAGCAAAATCAACTTGCCAGCCTTTTTCTGCTGCTGTCGTTAGCAACACATCTTGCATGGCATTTTTGACCAGCTGGCTAATCTCGTTAGCCTTATCGCTATCAACCTCAAACACCAACTCATCATGGACTTGCAGTAGCATCTTCGCCTGCGCCTTTGGCAGTACTTTATCGACGGCGATCATAGCCAGCTTGATAATATCTGCGGCTGAGCCCTGTAGTGGGGCGTTAATGGCCGCCCGTTCAGCCGCTTGCTTGACCATCCGGTTACTATGATTGATGTCAGGCGTGTATAGCTTACGACCTAGCAGGGTTTCGACATAGCCTTTTTCATGGGCACTAGCACGGGTATTTATCATATATTCTTTGACGCTTGGATAGCGATCAAAATACATATCGATATAGTCTTGCGCCTCGCCGCGACTCATTTGTAATTGTTTGGCGAGTCCAAAAGCGCTCATGCCGTACAACAGCCCAAAGTTAATGGCTTTGGCATTGCGGCGTTCAGTGGTGCTGATCTGATCAACGGTCTTGCCTAAGACTTCTGCGGCAGTGGCAGTGTGAATATCCAGCCCGTCATTAAAGGCACGGGTTAAGGTGTCATCGCCTGAGAAGTGAGCCATGAGTCGCAATTCGATTTGCGAGTAATCGGCGGCTAAGATAACTCGACCTTCTGGCGCAATAAAAGCTTGGCGAATCAGGCGACCAGTCGCAGTACGAATTGGGATGTTTTGTAAATTGGGGTCAGTAGATGACAATCTGCCAGTACTGGTCAGCGCTTGATGATAGCTGGTATGAACGCGATCAGTCTCAGCATCGGCAACATTATCAAGCGCATCGGTATAAGTGCTTTTGAGTTTCGCTAAGCTGCGATATTCCAAGACAATATCGGCCAGTGGGTGGTCAATCTTAGACAATACTGCCTCGCCCGTTGAATACTGACCCGACTTGGTTTTTTTACCACCAATGACGCCCAGTTTATCAAACAGCATTTCCCCCAGCTGTTTAGGAGACCCTAAATTAAATTCTTCACCAGCCACGTCATAAGCGCGTTTCTCCAGGGCGATAATTTCTTCATCGAAGCGCTTTGATAACTCATTTAAAAAAGGACGCTTGATTAAGATGCCGTGTGCTTCCATTTGACACAGTATCTCGGCCACTGGAATCTCTAGCTCATGTAGCAGTTTAAAGTTATTGTCACCATCAGTCAGTTTTTTGCTAAAAATATCGAACAACTGATAAGTAATATCGGCATCTTCACAGGCGTAGTCGCTAGCAATATCAATAGCAACTTGATCAAAGCTGACTTGCTTCGCGCCTTTACCTGCGACATCTTCAAAAGTAATGGTCTGAGTCTGTAGATAATACCGCGCTAAGTCGTCCATACCGTGCCGGGTAATGGCCGCATTAATCACATAGCTGGCAAGCATGGTATCCATAGCCCAGTTGTTTTTTGGCTGCTGGACATTATTAACTGGTGCATGAATCGCATCAATCAGATCAATATCATAATGACTTAAAACGTGTGCATCATATTTGAGGTGTTGGCCGATTTTACCAATAGCTGGATTTTCCAATATGGGTTTTAAACGCGACAATACGATCTCAAGATCAAGCTGTTTAGCAGTCAGCTCATCACCCTCTAAACGGTGAGTGAGCGGAACGTAATAAGCTTCATGCGCTTGGGTCGCAAAAGACAGTCCGACCAACTGAGCTTGACGCCAATAGACACTGGTGGTTTCAGTGTCGATAACAAAGTGCGGGGCTGCTTCTAATCGTTCAATTAAACTGTCAAAAGCGGGCATGTCTAAAATAGTATGCCAAGCCTTATCGTGATTTTTGCTGTCTTTGACACTATCAATGCTGGTTGATTGCAATGATTTGGCGATTTGTGCTTGTGACTCTGCATTTGCTTGACTGTCTTTTACGCTGTGTGAGCCATTGGCAGGGTGATTTGGATGATCAAGCGAGGCCAGTTCGTTTTTGAATTCAAGCTCAGCATATAAGTCGCGCAGCTCATTAATATAGGCACAAGGGTCAGTGTTGATCTTTAGGTCGTCCCAGTCGTGACCAATGTCTAAGTCGGTAACGATGGTGGCAAGCTGCGCATTTAACGGAATGTCATCGGCATGTTCGATTAAGCCTTTGGCCCCACGCCCTTTAATGGTGGCGAGGTTTTGTAGCATGTTATCGATATTACCGTATTCATTCAGCAAGTCCATTGCCGTCTTCTTACCGATACCAGGTACGCCTTTGATACCGTCAGACGAATCGCCCATTAGGGTGAGAAAGTCAATCATTTGATCTGGCTTAATACCGAACTTATCGACTACCCCTTGGCTATCGGTTACTTTTCCGGTGAAGCTATCCTCTAAAATCACGCAGTCATTGACCAGCTGCGCCATATCTTTATCACCGGTGGAGATGACGACATGATGACCTTCGGCAACCGCCCGGCAAGCAAGCGTGCCGATAATATCATCGGCTTCTGCGCCTTCAATACGTAATAGCGGAATCCCTAATGCTTTTACCAAGCTATGAAGATAAGGAATTTGTTGCGCCAGCTCAATATCCATCGGCGGGCGAGCAGCTTTATAATCTGTTGATAACTGATGGCGAAAAGTTGGTGCACGGGTATCAAAACAGACTGCCATATGAGTTGGATGATAGCGGCGCATCACCTTGAGTAGCGCATTTAATGTGCCGCGAATAGCGTTGGTATGCTGACCTTTAGTGGTCGTCATTGGTGGTAGGGCATGATAAGTACGGAATAGATAATAAGACCCATCGACCAGGATAAATGGCGGCTTGTCTTTATCCACGTGGCTGGTATCCATGGTCGCCACATTGGGCATGGTCTCAAAACTTGGTAAGGTATCAGGATTAAGAGCTAGGTGTGAGTTGTGGTCATTCTCAGTCATAAAGGTCACTTATCAGCTATCAGATAAAAAGATGGCTCTATTATAACGATAAAATCGGAGTGTGCCGAACTGCTGAACCGTTATGATGTGTAAGAATATAGGAAGCTGACATCAGACTGGTATAAAACCGGTATAAAACTGGCATAAAAAAAGAACCCAGCGTTGGCTGGGTTCTTTAGAATGGCATTTAATATTTTATTAGTTTGAGCGACTACTGCTCATTATCTTGGTATTTATTTGACTTCTGAGGTCACTTCAACATCGATATTACCGTGCGTGGCTTTAGAATATGGGCAGACTTCATTGGCCTTTTCGACTATTTTTTGGAACTCAGCAGCAGATAAATCTGTGCTTTCACCAATGATATGAAGTTTTACTGCGAGGTTATAGTCGTGATCATCACCTTGTAGCAAAGACACACTCGCCTCAGTGGTCGAGCCAAAACTGGCTTTTTCCATTTTTTTGACTACGCCTAGCGCGCCATCAAAGCAAGCTGCATAACCCATTGCGAATAGTTGTTCTGGATTGTTGCCATCTTCACTAGAGCCGGGTGCAACCATATTGATGGTCAGATTGCTGTCTTCGAGGCTCGCATGGCCGGTACGACCGCCAGTAACTGTTGCTTTTGTAGAATATAGTGTTTTCATAAGGTGTCCTTTTATATAAATAATTTATAGAATGGTTTATAAAGAGTGCTTAAAGTATTTTAAAATTTGGTCTTGAATTGTACTTAACCTATCTAGCATAACAAATCATGAGTTTAACTTTACACAGCCCTAGTAAATATATAGTGGCTATTTGTAAGTAAACCTTACCAATAGCACAAGAGCCATACGATCCTTATATTATCAGCTTACCGTCGTTGCTGCCTTCTTTATAAAGCCTAGCAAAAATAGCATCTTGACCGTAAATCCGCTACAATATGCACACTAAAATCTTTCACATCTACTGTTATACCTTTTATTAAACCTTGCTTTTTCTTCCAAAATTTAATGATAAGTTATCCATTATGAGCGCAGATACCAAACTTTTAACCCCCAAGCTCTCAGCAACCAAGCTTGCCCGCGAAGTCGCTAAACGCCGTACCTTTGCCATCATCTCGCATCCTGATGCGGGTAAAACCACCATGACTGAAAAACTGCTGTTATGGGGACAAGCTATTCAGGTAGTAGGTGAAGTCAAAGGCCGTAAAACAGATCGCCACGCCACCTCAGATTGGATGAGTATGGAGCAAGAGCGTGGTATTTCCATTACCACCTCAGTCATGCAGTTTCCGTATCAAAAGCACATAGTCAACTTACTAGATACTCCCGGTCATGCTGACTTTAGTGAAGATACTTATCGCACCTTAACCGCCGTCGATAGTGCACTGATGATGGTTGACGGGGCCAAAGGCGTCGAAGAACGTACCATCAAGCTGATGGAAGTTTGCCGGATGCGGGATACACCGATTATCTCGTTTGTAAACAAGCTTGATCGTCAAATTCGTGAACCGCTTGAATTACTAAGTGAGATTGAAGCGGTACTAAAAATTAAATGTATTCCTTTGACTTGGCCAATTGGTATGGGCCAAGACTTTATCGGGGTCTATCATCTCACCGAAAATAAAACCTACTTTTATCAAAAAGGTCATGGTGGCGAGATTGTCGATATCGAGACTCGTGACGGTTATGATTATCCTGATATCCGTGAGCGCTTGGGTGCGCTGATGTTTACTGCCTTTGAAGAGTCGCTTGAATTGGTACAAATGGCGCTGGAAGACTTTAGCGTTGAGGCATTCTTGGCGGGTGAGATGACACCGGTGCTATTTGGTACTGCATTAGGCAACTTTGGGGTCAATATGGTATTGGATACGCTGATAAAGTACTCACCACCACCACAAGCTCATCCTACCAATGAGCGTGACATTGCAGCTACCGAGACTGATTTTACTGGCTTTGTATTTAAGATTCAGGCCAATATGGATCCGCGTCATCGTGACCGCATCGCCTTTTTACGGGTGTGCTCAGGTAAATACGAAAAAGGTATGAAGATGAAGCATGTACGTCTTGGTAAAGATGTGCGTATCGCGGATGCGTTGACCTTTTTGGCAGGAGACCGTACGGCGTTAGAAGAGGCCTATCCAGGTGATATTATTGGTCTACATAACCACGGTACTATCTCTATCGGTGACAGTTTCACCGAAGGCGAAACCTTGAGCTTTACGGGTATTCCTCACTTTGCTCCAGAGCTGTTTCGCCGCGTTGTACTAAGAGATCCACTCAAATCTAAAGCCTTACAAAAAGGTTTGAAACAATTGAGTGAAGAGGGTGCCACGCAGGTGTTTATGCCGCAAATCAGTAACGACTTAGTCTTAGGTGCGATTGGGGTACTACAGTTTGAAGTGGTCGCGCATCGTCTAAAAGAAGAGTACAAGGTACAGTGTACCTTTGAGCCCGTGTCTATTGCTACGGTACGTTGGATTCATTGTGATGACGAAGTCGCTTTAGCCAAATTTAAGCGCAAAGCTCACGATCAGCTATCGCTTGATGGTGGTGGTTATTTGACTTATCTTGCCCCTTCACGCATTAACTTACAGCTGATGCAAGACCGTTATCCAGAAATTACCTTTAGTAATACCCGCGAGCATTAATATCAAAAATGTGCTTCTGTCATCTCAAGACTGTAACACTTATTTATTGCCATCTCTAAAAGACA
This sequence comes from Psychrobacter sp. PL15, assembly GCF_035984995.1. Lineage (NCBI taxonomy): Bacteria > Pseudomonadati > Pseudomonadota > Gammaproteobacteria > Moraxellales > Moraxellaceae > Psychrobacter > Psychrobacter sp. PL15. The sequence goes on along the minus strand of NZ_JAXCIB010000004.1, from coordinate 5,833 downwards.
CGCTAGACGTGTCTTTTTTATTGTCTATGATTTCTGTTGTAAATAGCGCTTTGGTACTAATTTTGTAGCAATAGAAACACCTTAACAAGACAAACAGTGTTCCAACAATACCCTGCAGTGGTTACGGTAGAATATTAATAAGAGTCATCTATTTATCGAAGAGCACATATGATAATAACAACTCAATCTTGCTTCACTAAGCGGTCTGTGACTCAGTCACTACCTAGTAAATCCAGCGGGTTGCACTTATTGACTGCCTTAGGTTGTGGCGTTTTACTTAGTACAGCAAGTTTACCTGCGAATGCCAGTAGCCTTATTAGCAGTAGTGACTATCTCGATTATGAGCTACCTGCAGAGTTGCAGGGACGTTGTATTGAGCGTGATAATTGTCCACAAATCGAGGTTAAGTATATCAAGACCAATCATAATTGGATAAATAACATCGTTAATGCGCGTATCAATCATGTGGCAGCGAATATCGCACAGACTAAATCTGTACTGATAGCGCCACCTATTAGTCATAACCAAGTTAAAAGTCATTAGATGACTTTGCCAGTGCTTCATTCATCGACCCACCAGAGGGCAGCACCTGGGGTTATAGCTTAACCATAGATCCAGAATATATCGGTCATGTACAAGATTTTGAGCTATTTAGAATTGATTCTTATGTCTTTACCGGTGGCGCGCATGGTATGCCCTATAGCGAATATTTAATATTCGACCCTAGTAGCAAAACACAAATTCAACTTGCAGATATGTTAGTACCTGCTAAGCAAGCACGTAACAAGCACGTAAGAAATCACGTAAGAAAGCCCGTTTTAAAGCGTTGGCGTATGATGCTTATAAAACCTGGGTTAAAACGGTCGATGAGGATGCTGACGGCTACGAGAAAAACTGGCCTTTTACGCTCAGTGATAACGTCACCTTGACCGATAAGGGGGTTGATATTCGTTATCAGCATTATGATATTGGTCCCTATGCTTATGGTATGCCAGCTCTTAGCATTCCTTATGAGAAGCTAGGTGGAATAATCAAGCCTCATTTTATTCCCAAGTAAATATTAGATAAAAGCAATGTTCCTAGTCCCTATATCGTTTCATAGAACTACTAAGACAAAAGAGTCAGCTGATTTATTGAGCGTTTTGAACAGTAAGATAGCAACTAATGACAAAATTTTTTTGTAGTTGACTAAATATTAAACAATAAGGAGTGACCGCATGACGAACAATTTAGAAAATGGAAATATGACAACAGCAGACACGGAAGTAGCCGCAGCGGAAACCAATACTTGGCAACTGAATGCTTTAACAGCAGCACTTGGCGACCTGTCCTTAACTGTTAATGAGAGTTTGTCAGTGGGTCGTGGCAGCGATAACGATGTGGTGCTAGGTAGCAAGCAAGTATCCCGCAATCACGCGTTACTGAGTGTCTCAAACGGCAAGCTATACCTAAAAGATTTGAACTCATCGAATGGTACTTTTATTAACGAAGAACGTATTGAGAGTAATAAATCTGAGCAGGTAAAAGCTGATGATACCGTGGGATTTGCCAGCTTTTCCTTTCAAGTTATCGCACCGATGGCAACCGCTTTCGATACTGCTACTCGTTTAGAACAGCCAGTTGAGGACTCAATAAATCTTGAGCCCACAACCGTCGATACTCTACCTACCGTAGCCACTGACAACGAAATCACTGACAACGAAATCACTGACGACGAAATCATTAGTGAGGATGTTGAGGACAGCGAAACCGCCGCCGCTAGCGTTATCGCTGCTGAAAATATTAATTCTGAAGTCATTAAGGATAAGGCTATAAGCCCTATTGCTGAGCCTGAGGTAATTGCAATAGTTGAGCCTACTGCTTTAGTTACTCCAGCGACAGTTGATCCAGTTGTTACAAATAACACAGCCAATGCTAATGACGTGATGACCGATAGCGCAAAAGAGGATACTGTAAAAGATGCTAGCGTAAAAAACAGTACTTCAATAGACAGTACCGTAGAAAGTGATACTGCAAAAGACATGACCGATGTAAGCCAAACAGAGGAGCCAGTGGTAAAAGAAACCATAATAGCAGAGGTGCTATCTTCTACGGCCAGTAGTTCAAATGCATCAGCACCGGCCATCGCTGATGTAGAGTCGGAGCCGCCTATCAGTTCAGCATCAATGCCAAGTACGGCAGCCGAGCAGGAGACAGTGATTTCCAATGATATTTCTAAAGAACCAGCAAGTACAGAGCCGCTGAATAACGAATCACTAAATAAAGAACCACTAAATAAAGAACCACTAAATAAAGAAACAGGGGTAAATGAGCCAGTAACCAGTGAACCACTAGTGAAAGAGCCGACGGTTCATCAAGAGCCAGCTCCGCATAAACAGCCAATAGTTACGCCAGAGCACGATAAAACTACCAAGACTGCATTACAAGAAGAAGCTGACCCTGATATATTGCGTGCCAGGCAAGCGGCAACTGGGCAATTAACAGGCACGGCTAATTTAGGTCGAGCTCGTGATATTGGTACTGAAGGCAACAATGCCCTGGATCAAGCCACTAACAATTCTACTAATGCTGAACAGGTTGAGACCAAATCTAGTGGCGGTTGGTTTATTTGGGTACTCGTCGCTGTCGTCATCATTGGCTTAGCATTATGGCTATTCAATATGGGCGGTGCCTAACTGCTAGCTTGGACATAATACTAATCCCTGAAATATGCAGCCAGCTTATGAGTATTACTTTAAGGGTAATATAGTCAATGAAAAGTAATATCGGTACATAACTTACTGCTGGCATCAGTTTTTCTTGCTTGCTGTGCCTACACAGACAGAGGCTGCAAAAAGCTTATACCAGCAGTACCGTCGCGTTTTTAAGGTATTTTAATTATATATCATAAAGACTGGCCGCATTCTAATTTACAAACTGAATAGTTAGCCTAAATGATAATAACCTCAGTCAGTTTTGTTATACTGAGCTGCTGATTTTCGGCGGCTCTTGTCACTTTCTAATAGCACCTCATATTCATCAGGATATTGAAGCGCTATTTTCATTATCTTTCCTGCAACTCCCATCTTTTGCCATTGGGCTAAGAGACTATCTACTATGATGACCTTTGAAGAATATCAAGCCTTTGAAAAGCGTGGCTTTAGTCATGCACCACTGATTAAAAAACGTTTAATGGATGCTCAGACTCCAGTATCTGTGTTTTCCAAAGTACGGGACTTGAGTGGTTCAGCGTACTTATTTGAGTCAGTAGTGGGCGGAGAGCGTTGGGCGCGATATTCGATGATTGGTTTGGGCAGTGATCTAATTTTGCAATATTCAGATGGTAACATGACTATTAAAAAAGACGATCATATTGATATCAATGCGGTTGATGATCCGTTTGATTACATCCGTAAGCTGATGGCAGGTTATAAAATGCCAACAGTAGACGATATAGCGGCGTTACCAACTTTTAGTGGCGGACTAGTCGGTTATTTTGGTTATGACATGGTGCGCGTTATAGAGCCAAGTGTCGGGCTGTCTGACGCGCCCAATCCGATGTCATTGCCTGATATGTGGTTGATGCTATCGATGAGTGTGATTGTTTTTGATAACTTAGAAAATACATTATCCATCATCGTTTATGCTGACTGCAATGATGAAGATGGCTACGGAGCCGCGATTCGTGAGCTGGAAAAAATCGAAGACAAGCTTGCTGAAATGCCAGACTTAAGTGCACCAATTATGCCAACCCCCAAGTTTGTGTCGCAAACGGGACAAAAAAAATACTGTGCTGATGTCAATAAAATCAAGGATTACATTTTAGCAGGGGATGTGATGCAAGTCGTTCCTGCGCAGCGTCTGACTGCTGATTATACTGGCGACTCACTTGCTGTATATCGTGCGTTACGGTTTTTAAACCCGTCCCCTTATCTATTCTTGGTCCACGGTTATACCCTCGACGATCATAAACGCTTCGACATTATCGGGGCTTCTCCTGAGATATTGTCTCGCATCGAAAATGGTACGGTTACTGTTCGTCCATTAGCAGGCACGCGCAAACGTGGCCAAGACGAAGCTGAGGATTTAGCGCTTGAAAAAGAGCTGCTCTCTGACAAAAAAGAAATCGCTGAACATTTAATGCTGATTGATTTAGGACGCAATGATATTGGCCGTGTCTGTGAATACGGTAGCGTTAAAGTCACGGAAAAAATGTTCATTGAGCGCTACTCACAAGTCATGCACATCGCCTCCAATGTCGAAGGTACGGTATTGGCTGATAAAGACGCGCTGGATGTCTTTTGTGCAACCTTTCCAGCAGGCACGCTCTCAGGGGCACCCAAAATTCGCGCCATGCAAATTATTGATGAAGTTGAACCCGTACGTCGTACGGTATTTGGTGGTTCAGTCGGTTATCTAGGCTGGCATGGCAACATGGATACCGCTATTGCCATTCGAACCGCAGTCATGCGCCGTGGTAAGATACATATCCAAGCGGGTGCTGGGGTGGTCGCTGACTCGGTTCCAGAAGCGGAATGGGATGAGACTAACAAAAAGGCCTTGGCCTTGGTTAAAGCGGTGAAAATGGCCTGCGATGGCTTACGTATTCGCTAAGAATAATTGATTGTATAAGTTATAGGCAGGCACTGTTAAAAATACCAGCGCTTTATGCTTATAAAAATGGTAATACAATCAGACGTTTAAAGTTTTTTATTAAAATAATCATAAAAATACGAGGATAGGGGTTGCGCTTTGTCAAATATTTGATAGAATAGCCACCACTTTGAGAGAACAAGCCGACTTAGCTCAGTTGGTAGAGCAACGCACTTGTAATGCGTAGGTCGCCAGTTCGAACCCGGCAGTCGGCACCATATCTCTCAAAGTCGCTTTTTTTAGAATTGCTTTAATTTCGATATATTTTTTGATTAAAAGTAACTTTTATCAAGAGCAACCTAAGGTGGGATTGGGGAGCGGTCAAACCCAACAGACTGTAAATCTGTCGCGAAAGCTTCGAAGGTTCGAATCCTTCTCCCACCACCATATTTTTTCTAAAGTTTGTTATAGCGCCAAACATACTCTAAATCAGTTCAATATAGAGTTTATGCGGGTGTGGTATAATGGTAACACCTTAGCCTTCCAAGCTAATGACGCGGGTTCGATTCCCGCCACCCGCTCCATACATGTGGCACCAATCGCAAATAGTAGCTTTGAATAGCAATGAATAATTAATCACGACAGCCAGTTTTAATCGCTGTTTCGTGATATTTTTTTTAGTATAACCCAGTGGTTGTCTAAAATATGCTCATATAGCTCAGCGGTAGAGCACTCCCTTGGTAAGGGAGAGGTCTTGAGTTCAATTCTCAATATGAGCTCCATTTATTATTCAAGTTTGCGTCGCCTATGCTCGGTTCGAACTTGATCTGAAGAAGCTGGTTATAAATATATTCATAACAATCTTATTCGACATCGTTATAACTTTTTGGCCGATATTGAAAAAAATTAAACAGACTCGGCAAGTAATTATTCAAAGGTAACACCGAGGTGTTGCCTTTTAGTGTTGTCAGTACGTTAATTTTATGCACGACCATACTTTGATCTACTGAGTTTTGCCGTAGCGATGGATTGAAAAATTTAGCACAGTATCCATATAATATGGCTGAGCTAATAAGTAACACTTAACAGATTAACCCTAGCGTCAACGGTTTAATGGTTTTAACTCTGTCATGAGCCGCCAAACAGCTAATTATTAATGATCAACCAATAAAGAGGAAACACTCATGGCAAAGGCCAAGTTTGAACGCAAAAAGCCACACGTCAACGTCGGCACCATTGGACACGTTGACCATGGTAAAAC